>NZ_JAAGPB010000843.1:0-247 GCF_017104585.1 Burkholderia sp. Ac-20392 | reverse complement strand
TATCCATGATGAACTCGTTTACAAGAACTGTTTCAGCTTGATAACTTGTATGCATGCATGAGTTTCAACATGATGAAGTACTGTATAACATGTCACTGTGACAAGGTACTGGTCGTTCGTGCGTACGTTCTAACATATGCACAACTGAATTACTGGTGGCATGTATATTAATGTGATGCGTTGTTATTTATTATTATACTTGTCGTTTATCATTTATTTTTTTTTTTTTTTTTAATGATCCGGCACC
>NZ_JAAGPB010000842.1:0-2097 GCF_017104585.1 Burkholderia sp. Ac-20392 | reverse complement strand
ACGGGCCGCGCGCCAATCGCCTCGCGCCACGCATGGCCGCGCGCCGCGAGTTCCGGCGGCGTCGTCATGTCGAACTTGAGATTACCGAGCACGGTCACGTTGCGCGCGCCGAGCGACGTCAGCCGCTCCCCATCGGCCGGGCTCTGCGCGAGCACGCGCGAGAAGCCGCCGAACACGTCGTGCGTCGCCGCGCCGAACTTCGATGCACGCCGGAACGAACGCGCGGACATGCGCGCATTGGTCAGCACCAGCGGCACGTCCGCACGGCGGCACTCGTCGATCAGCGTGGGCCACACCTCGGTTTCCATCACGAGGCCGAGTGTCGGCCGCCACGCGCGCAGGAAGCGCCGCACCGCGCCGGGCATGTCGTACGGCAGGTAGCAGCGCAGCACGCGATCGCCGAAGATCTGTTCGCCGGTCGCGCGGCCGCTCGGCGTCATGTGCGTGAGCAGGATGCGCGCATCGGGGCGGGCATGCATCAGCGCGTCGATCAGCGGTTGCGCCGCGCGCGTCTCGCCGACCGATACCGCATGCACCCAGATCAGCGGCGCACGGTCGTCGCGCGAACGGCCCGCCACGTGGCCGAAGCGTTCGCCGATGTGTTCGCGATAGCCGCGCTCCTTGCGCGAGCGTACGTAAAGCCGGATGACGGCGATCGGTGCGACGAGCCACCACAGCGCGCGATAGATCACCCTCAGCATGCGGCGACCCTCATGTTGCAACGGAGAAGAGGCGCGCTCAAACCAGCGCCCTGCCCTTCAGGCGTTCGAGAATGCCGAGCGGCGCGCATTCGCGGCGCACCATCGCGTCGACCGGCAGGAAGAAGGTCTGTTCGAGCATGAACTGGCCGGACATCACAGCGTGCGAAGTCTGATCCGAGAAACATATCCACACGCAGCCGGGCGGAAACGGCATCGTCTCCTGCGGGCTCGTCTTCTGGTAGTCGAGATCGGCCTTCATGCTGTCGTGCAGGTTCAGCATCAGGTGGTCGTACGCGCTGCGCGGCGACTTCGTCACGTGCAGCAGGTTCAGCAGCCATGCGGCGCCCGGCAACTGCGGCTTGATGTGCGGCAGGAAGCGCTTCGCGACGTCCTCGAACGGCTCGCCGACGCGCCACACGCGCGGCACGCCGGCCGGGTTCACGTTCGTGAACACGCGCAGGATGCGCTCGCCGTAGTTGGGCCGCGACGGGAACGCGTCGACGTGCAGCCGGCTGTCGTCCTTGCGCCACGACGTCTGGCGCGTCTCGACCTGCATCAGGCGCAGGCTCGTCGGCGCGACGCGCAGCTTGCCGCGGTATTCGGGAAAGAGGCCGTCGACGAGCGTGCCGGCCTGCTGCTGGAAGCGCGCGACGAGCGCGCGCACCGCCGACTGCGTGACGCTGTCGCCGAGCACGCCGGCGAGCGCGCCGCCGTTCGGCGCGAGACTGATGTTCTTGCGTTTCGGGTCGGCGAGCGCCGGATCGAGCAGCGCTTCCTCGCCGCCTTCGATCGCGAAGCGCAGATGCGGGAAATACAGCACCTTGCCTTCCTCGACGGCGGCCAGCAGCTGCTCGCGCGGCGCCGACAGGTTGTGTCCGCTCCAGTCGGCGGACGGGACTTCGATGATCTGGGATTCGCTCATGTTCGGTTCGCGTGGGTTCGCGCGTGTGACAGCGTTACAGGAGACCGAAGCCTGCGAGCGCCGACTTCACTTGCGCGATCGACGGGGGTTGCCCCGCCGTGCCGAGATTGACGACGTTCGGCGACCAGTAGCCGCCGGTCCGCCAGGCCGTCGCGAAATTGTACAGTTCGACCGTCGGACGCTTCAGCGCGGCCGCGATGTGAACCAGACCTGTATCAACCCCGACGATCGCATCCGCACCGTCGATCAGGCCGACCACGGCCGGCAGCGACAGCTTCGGCGGCACGATCGCCGCCGCGCCGAACGCTTGGGCCAGCCGCTCGCTGGTCGCGCGTTCCGCGTCGTTGCCCCACGGCAGCACGAGCGACGCGCCGCGCCGCACGAGGGCCTGGCCGAGCTCGATCCATGCGGCGTCCGGCCATTGCTTGTCGGCACGCGACGTTGCATGGACGAACACCACGTACGGCACCGGCA
>NZ_JAAGPB010000841.1:0-2035 GCF_017104585.1 Burkholderia sp. Ac-20392 | reverse complement strand
GCATCGCGCAGCGCCTGCGGCAGCGCCGGCAGCGCGACTTCGCCACGTCCGCGCTGGTAGTAGTCGGCGGCGAACGACACGAGCGCGAGCCAGTCCGGCGACAACGGCGGCAGGTCGGTGCAGATCGCGTCGACTGCGCGCAGCCGGGACGGCGGCACGTCGGTGTGAGTCGTCACTTCGCAGACGAGCCCGACGGCCTGCCGCTTGCCGAACGGCACCTGCACGAGCGTGCCGGGCCCGGGCGCCGGTTGCGCGTCGCAGCGGTAATCGAACAGGGTAGCGAGCGGATGGTCGAGCGCGACGCGCAGATAGGTGCCGCTCATCACGACGCTCCGGCGGCGGCACGCGCCGCATGAGCATAGGCGGCCGACATCCGCGCCCGCATCGTGGCAGCGAACTTAAAGTAAAACTTCAGATTCGGCGCTAAGTTTTGGATTCGCATTAGGAATCGCCGTATACCCTGCCCAGCCTGTGGATAACTTTGTTGAGAACTCGCCGCTCACTGGCTGCAACGCGCGCGGGGCCGCGCTTTGCGCTGATTTTCGCCGCTTGTTGCGGTGCCCCGCGGAGCCTTATTCCATAAGGCTGCTATTCAAATTACCGAACCATAGCGAGGCAAATTGACCGATACAGGGCTCTACCGCGCTGCAACGTGGAAAATGTGTATAAGTCAAGTCTTGACAAGCACTGAATCGGCAACCGGTGCGGGGTTGCGCCCTGTTTAGTGCCGGCAACGAAACGCTGTCACACCGCAGTGCAGCATGACAGCGCTTGCGTTCAGCCGGCGGCTCCGCTACGGATCGCGCGGCTGTGGCTATGCACTTCGTCGACGAGTTCGGCGACGTGATCGGGCGACGTGAATTGCGAAATGCCGTGCCCGAGGTTGAAGACGTGGCCCGGATGATTGCCGTAGCTGTCGAGCACCGCGCGCGCCTGCTCGCGTACCGCGGCGGGCGGCGCAAACAGGATCGTCGGGTCGAGGTTGCCCTGCAGCGCGACCTTGCCGGCGACGCGCTCACGCGCCTTGCCGAGGTTGACCGTCCAGTCGAGCCCGACCGCGTCGACGCCGGTCGCCGCGATCTCCTCGAGCCACAGGCCGCCGCCCTTCGTGAAGGTGATCACCGGCACGCGCTCGCCATCGTGCTCGCGCTTGAGCTGCGAGACCACGCGGCGGATGTAGTCCAGCGAGAAACGCTGGTACGCACCGTCCGCCAGCGCGCCGCCCCACGTATCGAAGATCATCACAGCCTGGGCGCCCGCTTCGATCTGCGCGTTCAGGTACGCAGCCACCGCCTGCGCGTTCACGTCGAGGATCCGGTGCATCAGGTCGGGGCGCGAATACGCCATCGACTTCACCGTGCGGAAATCGTCCGACCCGCCGCCTTCGACCATGTAGCACGCGAGCGTCCACGGGCTGCCCGAAAAGCCGATCAGCGGCACACGCTGGCGGCCCTGGCCGTCGGTGAGCGCGCGGCGGATCTCGCGCACGGCGCCCGTCACGTAGCCGAGCGTTTCTTCGATGTCCGGCACCGCGAGCTTCGCGACGTCGGCCTCGGTACGCACCGGATGCGCGAACTTCGGCCCTTCGCCGACCTGGAAGTCGAGGCCGAGCCCCATCGCGTCGGGAATCGTCAGGATGTCCGAGAACAGGATCGCGGCGTCGAGCGGAAAGCGCTCGAGCGGCTGCAGCGTCACTTCGGTCGCATAGTCGGGATTCTTCGCGAGACCGAGGAAGCTGCCGGCGCGCGCGCGCGTCGCGTTGTATTCGGGCAGGTAGCGGCCGGCCTGGCGCATCAGCCAGATCGGCGTGTAGTCGGTCGGCTCGCGCAGAAGCGCACGCAGGAAGGTGTCGTTGAGCAGGGTATGGGCCACGGTAGGAGCGACGATGCGAGGGCAAAGCGGCATTTTACCGGACAGCCGCCGTCGGGCTGCGCTTGCCGACGCGATGGCGGCCATATGACGCGCGCGATGGCTCCGTTATGATCGGACGCTCATATCGAACGAAACGAAGGAGGAGACCGATGAAGACACTCGG
>NZ_JAAGPB010000840.1:0-233 GCF_017104585.1 Burkholderia sp. Ac-20392 | reverse complement strand
AAAAAAAAAAAAAAAAAAAATTAACTATTCTCTTGTCCTTTTGCTAAAGATAACTATCAATTTCATTTCACTCGCATTACAGTATATTCCATTATACATCTCGTGCCCCATTTTATTCACATTTACCCTTCTCCTACTAGACTTTGCACTGCAACGTTCGTCTACATTCCTCTTCGTCTTACCTGTGATTCTGTATCTTGTCTCATTCTCTCCTCATACTCGCACTGTTCGTT
>NZ_JAAGPB010000839.1:0-2254 GCF_017104585.1 Burkholderia sp. Ac-20392 | reverse complement strand
TTTGTTTGTTTTTAACTGTACGGCCGCCACCGGAATCGACCACGGCAGATCCACGCTGTCCCTCAACGCCGCTCTTCCGATCTGCCGCGCGAGCCCGCGCGCGGCGAGCGCGTCGTCGATCGGCCCCGCCGACTTGCCGCGCCGCGATACGCCGATATGCGGCCAGCGCGCGAAGCGCTCGGGCGTGATGTCGTCGTCGAAGATCGGGTGGTCGTCGCGCGCGAGGCCGACGAAGGTCGTCGTGAACAGCGGCTGCACGCGAATCTCCGGCCCCAGGCGGCGCGACGCGCTGATGAACAGGTCGATGCGGCCGCTGCGCAACGCGTCGTCGTCGATGTCGTCTTCCTCGGGCATGAAGCGCAGCATCGCGCGCGGCATCCCGCGCGCCATCTCCTCGAGCAGGCGGCTGCTGTGCAGGCCGACGAAGATGTCGTTCGCGCGCACATTGAACTGCTTGTCGAGCGTGCCGAGATCGATTTCCGCGGACGGGGCGAGCAACTGCGACGCGCGCTCCACGGTCTCGCGGACGACGCCGCGCAGTTCGAGCGCGCGCGGCGTCGGCACCATCTTGCGGCCGGCCTGCACGAAGATCGGGTCGCCGACCGTTTCGCGGATGCGCGCGAGCGTGCGGCTCATCGCGGGCGGGCTGAGGTTCATGCGGCGTGCGGCGCCGACGACGCTACCCTCTTCGAGCAGCGCGTCGAGCGAAATCAGCAGGTTCAGGTCGGGTGCCATCGGCTTCTCCGTGTCATCGCGTGCATGCGGCGCAATGGTAGTGCGGGATATGCGCGCGCAGCGTGACTGCAGCGCACGCAACGATTGCGCGCGGCATCACGCGTGACGCACGCATCGGGGTGTCATTGGCCGGCGCCCGCATCGGGCGGCAGCGAGCGGACGGCGGCGAACGCGCCGTTCACGTACATCAGCGGGTTCACGTCGTCGGACATCGCGACGCGCGTGACCCGTCCGACCAGGATCGAATGCGAGCCGACCTCGACCTGTTCGAGCGTGTCGCAGAAGAACGACGTCTGTGCGTTCTCGAGGTAGGGCAGGCCGGTTGCCGCGTCGGTGCGCCACGCGTCGTCCGCGAAACGGGTATCGGAGCCCGTCGTGCTGCACGCGAGCGCGAGCGGCACGTGGCAGCTTTGCAGCGCGTTCACGCAGAAGCGCCGGCGGCCGGTGATCGACGCGTGAATGCTCGCGCGCCGGTTGATGCATACCAGCACGGTCGGCGGATCGAGCGCGACCGACGTGAACGAGCTGGCGGTCAGCGCGCACGGGGCGGCCGCGGCGCCGTCGCCACCGGTCGTGACGATCGTGACGGTGGCGGCTACGCCGCGCATCGCCTGTTTCAGTTGCTGCGCAATGTCCACGGTGTTCATCATGATGCGGTCCTGTCACGAGGAGCCCCGGCGCCGCATGGCTCGCACCACACGGCGCCGGGGCGGGCGTCAAAGCTGGTACGCGTCGGCCCAGGTCCAGTGATAGGACTTGAAGTCGGCGCGGCGCGACTTGAGCTCGGCGTCGCGGGCCTGTTGCTCGGGGCCGTCGGGCAGGTGGAACACGCCGCCGTTGCCGGCCGACGCAAGCTGGATCCGCGCGCTGCGGTCGATCCGCAGGCGCTGGTACTCGACCAGTGCGGCGCCGAGGGCTTCCTTCGACGCGAGCCCCGTCACGCACCGGCCGAGCACGACCGCGTCCTCGAGCGCCTGCGCGGCGCCCTGCGACTGGTACGGCAGCATCGGATGGCACGCGTCGCCGAGCAGGCACACGCTGTCCCATACCCAGCGCGTGAGCGGCTGGCGGTCGTGCAGCGACCAGCGGCTCAAGTCCGACGCGCAGCGGATCAGCCCGACGAGGCGCGGATCCCAGCCGTCGAGCTCGGCCTCGAGCGTCGCGCGATCGCCCTTGCTGCTCCACGATTCGCGCGTGCTGCCGTCGCCCGGCACGATCACGACGAGGTTCAGCAGCCGGCGATCGCGCACCCAGTAATGGATCGCGTGCCGACCGGGCCCGAGCCAGATCGTCACCTGCGGTTCCTTGACGATCTCGAACACGGGCGAGTGCGGATCGATCGCGTCGACGTCGATCAGCGCGCGATACGCGTCGTCGCCGCTGTAGTGCGGCGCGTCGTCGCCGAGCAGCGCGTGGCGCAGCGTCGAATGAATGCCGTCGGCCGCGACGACGAGATCCGCGCGCCAGCGCGTGCCCGTCGCATCGACGAGCGTCGCGCCGTCCGGCCCGCACGCGTCGA
>NZ_JAAGPB010000838.1:0-233 GCF_017104585.1 Burkholderia sp. Ac-20392 | reverse complement strand
AAAAAAAAAAAAATCTTAAACATTCTCTTCTTCTATATTCGTTCTTATATCCCCTCCCAACTTGTTTTTCCTTTCTCACTCTCTCTCCTATCCCCCTGTCTTCTTTCTACCTTTCTTGTTCTCATCTGCTTCATTTCCTCCCACCGTTCTCCACTCCTGCCTCTCTTTGCTCCTCTGCCCTTCAATCCCCCTCATCCTCCCACCTGTTCTTACTTTCCCCGTCTGTTCTTCAT
>NZ_JAAGPB010000837.1:0-2244 GCF_017104585.1 Burkholderia sp. Ac-20392 | reverse complement strand
CGCGCAGCGCTTCGGGTTCGAGCGTCGCGCCGTCGATGTCGGTGCCGCGATGGCGGGTCGCCGGGCGGCCGAGCAGGTTGCGCGGCGCGTCGCCCGCCGAGGTGGGCGTGGCAGTCGTGGTGGCCGTACCGGAATCGAGAGTCGTATCCATGTCATTCCACCTGCGCGAGTTCTTCGCTGCTGACGCTGATCGCCGCGTGCGCCATCGCGGCGATCACGGCCGCGTGCTGGTCGACGACGGGCAGCACGTTCGCGAAGTAGTAGCGCGCGCTTTTCAGCTTGCCGCGATAGAACGCGAGTTCGGCCGGCGTGTCGGCGGTGTCCGGCGCGTCGAGCCGGCGCGCGGCGATCGTCGCCGATTCGAGCAGCACCCATGCCGACGTGACGACGCCGAACATCTCGAGAAAGCGCGTGTAGAACTGGCTGCTGCGGTGCGTGTGACCGTCCTGCACGTCGCGCGCGATGTCGTCGAGCGCGGCGGCGATGCGGTCGGCGCCCGTGCGCAGCGCGTCGAACAGCGGGCGCAGCTCCGCATGCGTGCCGGTGTGATGCTGGCGCGCGAGGAACACGTCGAGTTCGTCGCGGTAATACTGGATCAGCCGCGAATGGCGGCCGAAGCCGAGCTTGTCGCGCACGAGGTCCTGCGCCTGGATGTAGTTCGTGCCTTCCCAGATCGACAGGATCTTCACGTCGCGCGCGTTCTGCTCGACGGGGCTCGCATCGGTATAGCCGAGCCCGCCGTGCACCTGGATCGCGGTTTCGCAGATCCGCCACGCCTGGTCGGAGATGAACGCCTTGCAGATCGGCGTCAGCAGCAGTTGCAGCTTGCGGTGGCGCTCGATCTCGGCCGGGTCGGCGTCGGGCGTGGCCTCGAGCATCGCCGCGCGCGTGGCGGTCGCGGCGAGCTTGCCGAGCAGGCCGCGGCAGCCGTCGACGCGGCTCTTCATGTCGACCAGCATCCGCTGCACGTCCGCGTGCTCGACGATCGCGACGCGCGCCGCGTTGGTGTTCGACGCGCGCTCGATCGGCCGGCCCTGCAGCCGGCGGCCCGCATACTCGACCGCATGCAGGTACGCGCTCGATGCGACGCCGACGCCGAACATCCCGGTGCTCATCCGCGCCTGGTTCATCAACGGCATCAACTGCAGCAGGCCGACGTTGCGCCGGCCGCCGAGCAGCCAGCCTTTGGTCGTGCCGTTCGAACCGAACACGAGGTGCGTGTTCGCGCAGCCCTTGAGCCCCATCTTGCGCGGCAGGCCGATGCAGTCGACATGGTTCGACTGCAGTTCGCCCGTTTCCTCGTCCGGCCAGAAGCGCGGCACGACGAGGCACGACAGCGAGAACGAGTCCGGCGACGCGGTGTCGATGCGGCCGAGCACGAAATACAGCGTGTTCTCGGTCAGCTCGTGCATGCCGGCCGAGATGTAGACCTTCTCGCCGTCAATCGCATAGATGTCGCGTTCGAGCGGCGTCGCGCGCAGCGCCACCGCGGTGAGGTCGGTGCCGGCCTGCGGTTCGGTCGCGCAGAAACAGGCGTCCCAGCGGTACGCCTCGAGCGGGGGGATCAGCGCCTTCTGGTGCGGCGTGCCGTGCATCTGCAGCAGCTTGATCGCGGGGCGCGTGAAGCCGCCGTACGTCATGAACGACGGGTTCGCGCCCATGAACATCTCGTAGATCATCTGCGTGACGATCGGCGGCAGCCCGTGCGCGGTGCCGAACAGCGTGTTCGACCATTCGTCGCGAAACCGCGCCCACAGCGCGTGGAAATGCGACGGAATGCGCACCTGGCCGTCGTCGAGCAGCGTGCAGCCCTCGACGTCCGCCTGCTGGTAGCTGCGGCCGAGGTCGAGCGCGAAGTCGCGCGCGCGTTCGAGCAGCGTGTCGATCGACGCGCGGTCGTGCGTGCCGTACAGGCCGTGTTCCGCGAGGAAACGCTTGTCGGCTTCGAACAGTTCCCACAGAAAGAAGCGCAGTTCGCGCAGGCTCACCTTGTAGGCACTCATTACGCGTCTCCTTCGATATCGAGCGCGGCATCGAGGCCGCCGGCGAGGTCGACGACGGCCGCCGCCGCCGCGCCATGCAGTGCCGCATCCCACACGAGCACCGTGCGGCGTTCGCCTTCGTCGAGTGCACCGGCGAGCCGGATCAACGCAGCCGCCGATTCGGCCGACGACAGGTGGCCGGCGGCTTCATGCTGGATGCGGGCGGCGACGGGGATCGATGCGGCGTCGGCCACGCGTGCCA
>NZ_JAAGPB010000836.1:0-2304 GCF_017104585.1 Burkholderia sp. Ac-20392 | reverse complement strand
CAACGCGGCGGTCTCCTCGGCCGCCTGGCGCGCGGCGGCGTCGCCCGACGCCGCATACCACGCGGCGCACGCGAACACGATGAACGCATGCGTGTAGAGATCCTTGGTCGTGTCGAGCGGTGCGCCCTGTGCGTCCACGCTGTAGTTCCAGCCGCCGTGGCGCGGGTCGCGAAAGCGCCGGCCCAGCGCGTCGAACAGCGTGGCCGCGTGCGCGGTGTCGCCGGCCTGCGCGAACACGAACAGTTGCCGTGCGCAGGCCATTGCGCGATAACGGGTCACGGGCAGCGGCGCGTGGGTGGCCGGATCGACGGCTTCGAACGGCAGCTGTAATGTCTGGTCGAACCCTGAACCCCGCCAGATCGGCAAGACGACGTGCGCGAAGTGGTGGCGCAGCTGGGCGGCCTGGGCGGAAGCGGAGTCGGAAACGGACATGACGGGGTTGAGCGCTGGTTTCGAAACGTGTCGGCGCGGCCCGGAGGATCGGCGCGGCCGGGGCCAAGGATAAAACATTCCGCAGGGCCGGCACCAAAAAAGGAGATAAATCGCATGCTGAGCAACCTGGAACTCGTGATGCGGCTCGTCCTCGCGGCGGCGCTGGGCAGTGTCATCGGCTTCGAGCGCGAGCGCCTGTCGTGGGCGGCCGGCCTGCGCACGCACATGCTCGTCTGTGTCGGTTCGACGCTGATCATGATCGTGTCGGCGTTCGGGTTTGCCGACGTGCTCGGCAGCAACGATCACATCGTGCTCGATCCGTCGCGGATCGCCGCGCAGGTCGTGTCGGGCATCGGCTTCCTCGGCGCGGGCTCGATCCTGCTGCGCGGCGAGATCGTGCGCGGGCTGACGACCGCGGCGAGCCTGTGGTCGGTCGCCGCGATCGGCCTCGCGGTGGGCGGCGGGCTCTACGTCGCGTCGATTTCGGCGACGATCATCATCCTGATCATCCTGGCCGGCATCAAGCCGCTGGAGCGGCGCTACTTCACGGTGCGCCAGCGGCGCCAGCTCGCGCTGACGGTCGTGAGCGGTGCGCTGAACTTCGATTCGCTGCACGCGGCGCTCGGCCCGGACAGTGCGCGTGTGAAGCAGTTCATCGTGCAGCGCGCCGACGACACGGGCGAGCACGACGAGGTGCGCATCGCGCTCGCGCGGGTGTCGGAGCTCGAATACCAGGCGATCTGCGACAAGCTGCGTGCGCTGAAGGGCGTCACGCGTTTCGAAGAGGGCAACGGGCTGTCGGGCGACGAATAGGCTGAATCGGCGGCGGGGCATGCGACAATGGCCGACCAGATTCCGTTCGACATCCGGTTCCGCGCCAGCGGGCCCCGCCATCCGATTTCCATGACCGAATCCGTTTCCTCGCCTCGCTCCCGTTCCCGTTCCAATCGTTCATCGACCCGTTCGCGCCAGCGCTCGGCTGCTGCCGCGGGCAATACGTCCGCAAGGGCGGCGGTGCGGTCCGGCAGTGCGCCGGCCGGCGACGCGTCGCGGGACGAACGGACGCTCGACCTGTTCGGCGATCCTGTGCTCGAGCCGGGTGAGCGCGTGCCGGCTGCGGCGCGCGACGAAGCGGGCGCGCCAGGCGATGCGGCAGTCGATGTCGCGGACGACGTGGCTTCCGGGCGGCAGGCCGCGCTGGACGGGTTCAGTGCGCCGGAAGGTGTGGCCACGGCGGGACATGTGGAAGCAGCGGAAGGTGCTGTGACGCCGGAAGTCGCGACGTTGGCACACGGTGTTTCGGCGCCTGAAGGCGGGGGTGTTGCAAACGTCGACGTCGCGCCGGCTTCTGGCGTGGCTGCGATGAAGGCGGTCGATATTCCCCTGGCCGGTGACGTTGCAACGAAGGCCGCCGACGTGCCTGCGGAAGAGGGCGACGGAACGGTGGCGACCAAGCTGCAAGCAACCGATGGTGCTGCGGCGAAGGCGACCGAATCTCGGGCGGTTGGCGGTGAAGTCGAGAAGGCAGGTGTTGTTGTTGTTGTTGCTGCTGCTGCCGCCGCCGTCAAATCCCGTGAAGGGCGATCCTCCGGTGACGCCGTGAAGGAACGCCGTGCGTCGTCGGGCGGCAAGCGCCGGGCGACTGCCAGTGCAGGCGACGCGATAACGGAGCAATCCGCATCGGTCGTGACGAGCGTTGACGCGGCGCTGGAGGCGGCCGGGGCGAGCACGACGCCGGGCCTGATGGCGAAGGCCGAGCCGCAGATGTCGGCGCAGCCGGCCAAGCCGGTGATTGCAGCGAACACGGCGAACACGGCGAACACGGCGAACACGGCGAACACGGCGAACACGGCGAACACGGCGAACACGGCA
>NZ_JAAGPB010000835.1:0-2480 GCF_017104585.1 Burkholderia sp. Ac-20392 | reverse complement strand
ACGACGACGACAACGCGCGCGAAACGCTCGGCGCGATGCTGTCGGCGCTCGGCATCGAAGCCGATCTGTGCGGCACCGGGCAGGAAGGCGTCGCGCGCTTCGGTACGGGTCATTACGACATCGTCGTGCTCGATCTCGAGCTGCCGGACTTGAGCGGCTTCGAGGTCGCACGGCGGATTCGCACGGTCGCGGTACCCGACGACGATGGCCGGCATCCGGCGATCCTCGGCGTCAGCGCATATGAATCGGCCGCGCTGCGCGAGAACAAGCAGGTGTTCGACGAATTCCTGCCGAAGCCCGTCCACCTGCGCGAACTCGGCGCGCTCGTCGAGAAGATGCTCGCCTGAGACGGGGCGCCGGCGATGTCGTTGCCGTGTGCGCCCGCTTACTCGCCGATCAGATGCAGCACGATATCGCGGCGGTGCGCTGCGCGGCGATGCTCGAACAGATAGATGCCCTGCCAAGTGCCGAGCACCATGCGCCCCTGCTCGACCGGGATCGACAATTGCACCTGCGTGAGCGCCGTGCGCAGGTGCGCCGGCATGTCGTCGCCGCCTTCGGTGTCGTGCTCGTAGCGCGTGGCGTCCTCGGGGGCGAGCGTCGCGAAGTAGCGTTCGATGTCGCGCTGCACCGACGAATCGGCATTCTCCTGGATCAGCAGCGATGCCGACGTATGGCGGCAGAACACGGTGAGCAGGCCGGTGCGGATCGCCTGCTGGTCGACGAAGGCGCGCACCTGCGACGTGAATTCGACGAGGCCGCTGCCGCGCGTGTCGATGCCGATGTGCGTGATCGCCTGTTGCATCGCTATAACCTCAGGCCAGCGCGGCGAAGCCGTCGGCTTCGATCTGCTTCGCGTCGGCCGGGCGCACGACGCGCGCGACTTCGACACCATCGCGCAGGAACACCAAGGTGGGCCACAGCTTCACGCCGAACGAGCGGCCAAGCGGGCGGCCCGGGCCATCCTCGATCTTCAGGTGCCGCACGGCGGGATGCGCGGAAAACGACGCCACGATCGCCGGCTGCGCGCCCGCGCAGATCCCGCACCAGTTCGCACCGAATTCGATGACGGTTGGGCCGCTCAGTGCGTCGACTTCCGCGCGCGTCGGCGCGTTGGCGGTGTAGCGTTGCTCGGTATCCATCAGGCCCTCGTGTGCGTTGGCGGAACAGGGCCGCGCGCCCGTGCGATGCGGCGGGTGCGGCCTGCGACCTCTTACTGTAGCGGAAAAGCGTGCGCGGTGCCGGAGGGTCCGGCCCGGCGCACATGCCGTCCGCGCGCTCCCTCCGGAATGACACGACAAGATTCGGAGCGCCGCGCCGTCGCGACAGGATCAGCATGCGGACTGATCCCTCAACGAAGGCACCGACCATGAACGCTCCGCATTGCGTCACCGAACCGAACATCCTCTATTTCGGCACACCCGTCGTGCTGGTCAGCACGCTGAACGAAGACGGCACGGCCAATCTCGCGCCGATCTCGTCCGCGTTCTGGCTCGGCTGGCGCGGCGTGATCGGCATCGCCGCCAGTTCGCAGACCACCCGCAACCTGCTGCGCACCGGCGAGTGCGTGCTGAACCTGCCGTCGTCGGCACAGGCCCACGCGGTCGACCGGATCGCGCGCACGACGGGCACCTACCCGGTGCCGGACGGCAAGCGCGCGAAGGGCTACGTGTACGAACCCGACAAGTTCGGCACGGCCGGGCTCACCGAGGCGGCCTCGCAGACCGTCGCACCGCCGCGTGCGCTCGAATGCCCGGTGCACATGGAAGCGGTCGTCGCGGCCACGCATGGAATCGGTGAAGAAGCGCCCGACGTACGCGGCCATATCCGCGTGTTCGAAGTGCGCATCCAGCGCGTGCACGTGCATCCCGACCTGCTGATGGACGGTCATCCGGACCGCATCGATCCGGACAAGTGGTCGCCGCTGATCATGAGTTTCCAGAAGTTCTACGGCCTCACGCCACATCAGGTGCATGCGTCGCGACTCGCCGAGATTCCCGAGCGCGCATATCGCAGCCCGGACATCGAGCGCTCGCGTGATGCGGGTGTGCCGGCTGGCGCCGGGCGGTAGTGGCGTGAAGCGTGATGACCGGCACGTTGCGGCAACGACTCGATACCGCATGAACCGCATCGTTGCCGCCAGCCGGCGGCGCGACGCACGAACAGGAGCACACCGATGAACCCGACGATCCGCCATGCGTCCGCCGGCGCGACCGAACCCGCCACGCCGGCCCGGCGCCGCCTCGTGCTGCCGGCGCTGTGCATCGCGGTGCTGATCGCGCAGATCGACACCGCGATCGTCAATCTCGCGACCGAACCGATCGGCACCGCGTTCGGCGCACGCGTCGGCGCGCTGCAATGGGTCATCGACGCGTACAACCTCGCGTATGCGGTGCTGCTGCTCACGGGCGGCCTCGTCGGCGACCTGTACGGCAGGCGGCGCGCGTTCGTGCTCGGCGCGGCCGTGCTGAGCGGTGCGT
>NZ_JAAGPB010000834.1:0-234 GCF_017104585.1 Burkholderia sp. Ac-20392 | reverse complement strand
TATTACGCGATATGTACTCGCAAGCAGGGATGTACGTACAGACGATGATATGGATTCGTGAGGAAGCATGGCGAACACGGTAGACGTATGTGAAAGTGAGTAGAGTTGTATAGAGAGCGGTGAAGGGACTGAGAGCTGAGAGTATTGAAGTTGTTCACGAAAGTGTGTATTGATTCGCTGCAGTTATATGATCACTATTAGATAACATATTTTTTTTTTTTTTTTTTTTTTTTA
>NZ_JAAGPB010000833.1:0-2006 GCF_017104585.1 Burkholderia sp. Ac-20392 | reverse complement strand
CTGCGCCGGTGCCGACGCGGCCTTGGCCGCGC
Source organism: Burkholderia sp. Ac-20392 (assembly GCF_017104585.1). NCBI lineage: Bacteria > Pseudomonadati > Pseudomonadota > Betaproteobacteria > Burkholderiales > Burkholderiaceae > Burkholderia > Burkholderia sp. Ac-20392. The sequence goes on along the minus strand of NZ_JAAGPB010000833.1, from coordinate 1,974 downwards.
GATGCTGCTCCCAGCGCTCCTTCATCTTCTCGTGGCGCTGTTCCATCTTGGCGAACTGCTGCTTCAGCGCCGTGCTGACCATCGTCTTCTGCTGGTCGTTCAGCCCGTTGTAGAACGTGAGCCACGCGGCGGACGTCTGCTCGCGCAGTTGCGCGTTCTGCGACTCGGCCTGCTGGCGCGCCGAGTGCATTGCGCTCAGGTCGAGGATCGGCTGGTTCTGCTGCGCCTTGAACTGCTCGCGCATCTGCTCGTGGCTCTTGCGCATCGCGTCACGATTCTGTTTCATCGTGTTGACGGCCGCCTGCCATTGCTGTTCCTGCGACGCGTTGAGCTTCAACTGGCCGTGCAGTTTCATGATCGCGCCGAACGGGCCGCCTTCGTGCCCGCCGTGCATCTGGTGGGCGCCGGGGCCGCCCGGCGGCGGCGTATCGGCCGATTGGGCATGCGCGGTGCCGAATGCGAGAGCGAGCACGGTGGCGGCAGCGATGGCCACGCGGGAAGTCTTCTTATACATTTCAGAAACTCCTTGTATCCAAAGGGTCCGGCGATGCGGTGCGGGGAAAGTCGCGTGCCGCATCCGGTAAGACGCAGGTTAGCGATGCAGGCCGCGGCCGGTGTTACGTGGGGCGGTGGCTGGGTTACCGGGCATTACAGTTCCCTTGCGCGGTAACCCGCAGTAACCCTTTCGTCCCTTTGTTTCGTTCTTTGACTCCGCCCTCGCGCGGTAAACTTCGAGCCATGACTACCCAGATCCTCATCGTCGACGACGACCAAGAACTCCGAGACCTGCTGCGCGACTACCTCGTGCGCCAGGGGATGGAAGTGTCCGTGCTGCACGACGCGGCGACGCTCGAGAAGCGCCTCGAGCGCGAGCGGCCCGACCTGATCGTGCTGGACCTGATGATGCCGGGCGTCGACGGCCTGACCGCGCTGCGCCAGTTGCGCGCGGCCGGCGACGACATCCCCGTGATCATGCTGACCGCCCGTGCGGACGACGTCGACCGCATCGTCGGCCTCGAGCTCGGCGCGGACGACTACCTCGGCAAGCCGTTCAACCCGCGCGAGCTGCTCGCGCGCGTGCAGGCCGTGCTGCGCCGCCGCCGCGCGACGCCGTCGGCCGCGGCGCCCGAACAGCGCGAGCCGTTCGCGTTCGGCCGCTTCGTGCTCGACTTCCAGGCGCGCACGCTGTCGGTCGACGGCAAGCCGGCCACGCTGTCGAGCAGTGAATTCGCGCTGCTGAAGATCTTCGTGAACCATGCGCTGCGCACGCTCACGCGCGAGCGGCTGCTCGAGCTGCTGCACGGGCCCGAGTACGACGGTACCGACCGCGGCATCGACGTCCAGGTGTGGCGCCTGCGCCGCATCCTCGAAACGGATCCGTCGACGCCGCGCTTCATCCAGACGGTCCGCGGGCGCGGCTATGTGTTCGTGCCCGACGGCGAGGCCCATGCGCAAACCCATTGATTCGCTGTTCGGGCGGCTGGCGCTACTCGTCGTCGGTGTCCTGCTCCTGTCGCACTTCGCGTGGTTTTTCGCGATGCGGCTCGAGCGCAGCCAGATGCAGACGCGTTACGCGGTCGAAGAGGCCGCGTTCCTGGTCGACGCGGTGCGCCAGCACGTCGAGCGCACGCCTGACCAGCCGCTGCCGTCGCGTGTGCGGCTCGTGACGCCGGACAGCACCGACGTGCCGAATGGCGACCCGTCGAACCTGCCGGCGCCGCTCAAGCGGTTCCGAGACGACGTGAGCGAGCGGATGCCGCCCGGCACGCGCGTCGAGATCGGCGCGCCCGGCCATCCGCCGGTGCTGTGGGTGAAGGAGCCGACCGACCGCAACTGGATCGTGGTGCCGGTGCAGCCGCTGCGGCCGCCGCGCTCGCTCGACCGGATGCTGCTGTGGCTCGGCACGATCTTCTCGGCCGGCGTGATCGCCGCGCTGTTCGCGGCCTGGCAGCTGCAGCAACCGCTGCGTTCGCA
>NZ_JAAGPB010000832.1:0-233 GCF_017104585.1 Burkholderia sp. Ac-20392 | reverse complement strand
AAAAAAAAAAAAAATAGTCGCTCTCTTTCCTCATCGACCTATCTTCCATCATCTAACCTCCCAACATTATTATCTTCTCTACCCTCACCTTCTCACACTTCTTTACAGCCACTCTCTTTCCACCTACATTTCGACTTCCTCTTTCATTCGCGCCAACACCTACTGTCTTTCTCACTACCTTACTTATTCCTGGTCTCATCTCCCTTACATCTTTGCACAGTTACTCTCCGTTT
>NZ_JAAGPB010000831.1:0-2325 GCF_017104585.1 Burkholderia sp. Ac-20392 | reverse complement strand
CGGCCAGCGCGGTCGCGCTGCGTGCGTGGTGCGCGGGTGTCGACGCAAGCAGGAACCGCGCGAGCCACGGCGCGCCGTGCAGCAGGTACGGCCAGCGGATGCGCAGCGGGCTGTCGGCGGCGAACAGGAAATGAGGCAGGTTGCGGAACACCGACGGGCCGTTCACCGGCACGCAGCCGTACGGCGCGAACGTCGCGGCATTGCCGAACGACGCGCCCTGGCCGACGCCGGCCGGATCGAACAGCGTCACGCGATGCCCGTCGCGCTGCAGCCATGCCGCCGCGCCGAGCCCGATGAAGCCTGCACCCACGATGGCGACATTCGCCATGACGCGTTCCCTCTGGTCCACATGATTCACACAAAGTTGAGATAAAGAATCACACAGTAATTTTTTGTGTGCAATCAAAATGAGATTGTGTGGCGCCAGTGTTTACCCGATTCCAACTCGCTGATTCAACAGACATTTCGACTGACGTTTGACGGGGCGGGGATGTCGGATACAATCGCTGGGCAGGTCAAAATGGCAGACAAACGCTTTTTGTGTGGTCACAGGCGACAAATGGCATCAGACAAACTTTCCGGCGAGCGGGATAGCGGCCTGCCGGCGCAGGCGAAGCGGCCGACTTATGTCGAGGTCTCGAGCTCGATCGAGGAGGAAATCCGCAACGGCACGTATCCGCCGGGCAGTCGCCTGCCGCCGCAGCGCCAGCTCGCGACCGAGCTCGGCATCAACGTGTCGACCGTGTCCCGTGCGTACAAGGAGTTGCAGTTGCGCGGCCTCGTGATCGGCAGCAAACGCCGCGGCTCGCTCGTCACCGGTGGCGCGATGCCGAGCATCGAGCCGGCCCGCGCGTCGCTCGCGGCGGGCAACGGCGTGATCGACCTGACCGTGAACCGTCCGGCGACCGGCGAATTTCTCGCGAGCCTCGCGCAGACGTTCGCCACGCTGCCGAACGATCCGCGTTTCGCCGCGCTGCAGGAATACCAGCCGCCGCAGGGCCCCGACTGGGCGCGCGCCGCCGGCGCGCAGTGGCTCGCCGCGCCGGGCTTCACGCCGTCGCGCGACCAGGTGGTCGTCACGAGCGGCGCGCAGCACGGGCTGTACGCGGTGCTGAACAGCCTGATCGGCACCGACGGCGTGATCGTTGCAGATCGCCTCACGTATTACGGGCTCAAGGCGCTCGCGCCGGTGTTCCAGTTCGAGATCGTCAGCGCGCCTGCCGACGACGACGGCCTGCTGCCCGACGAGATCGAGCGGATCTGCCAGCGCATGCCGGTGAAGGCAATCTTCGTCGTGCCGAACCTGCAGAACCCGACCGTGACGACGATGAGCCTCGCCCGCCGGATGGCGCTCGTCGACATCGCGCGGCGTCATCACGTGACGATCATCGAGGACGACGTGTACGGCCCGCTGGTGCGTGACCGGCTGCCGGCGATCGCGGGGCTGTGCCCCGAGCTGACGTTCCATATCGGCGCGACGTCGAAGATCCTCGCGCCGGGGCTGCGTCTCGGCTACCTGAGCTGTCCGCGCGACAGCGTCGCCCTGTGCGCGGAGGCGGTGCGCACGACCGCGTGGATGCCGGCCCCCACGTCGATGCTGATCGCGACGGTGTGGATCGAGGACGGCACGGCCGAGCGGATCATGGCCGCGCAACTCGCGGAAATCCGCGCGCGCGTCGATCTTGCGCGGGAGCTGCTGCCGGCCGGGCAGCTGAAATCCGACCCGGCGTGCATGTTCGTGTGGCTGCGCCTGCCGCCGCCGTGGCGGGCCGACGACTTCGCCGCGAATGCGAAGGCGCGCGGCGTGATCGTGATGCCGTCGTCGACGTTCGCGGTCGATCGCGCGGAAATCGAGCACGGCGTGCGCATCAACCTCGCGTGCCCGGCCACGCGCGACGAACTCGTCAACGGGCTGCGGATTCTCGCCGGTACGCTGAAGGACCGGCCGCGCGCGCTGTTCGGTTCGATCTGACTGCGGCCGCTCAGTCGAGCAACCCCGCGACCACATCGACGATCCGCTGCAGCAGCGCTTCGTCGTAAGGCAGCCACGGCACCGCACGCAGTGGCGATGGCGGCGGCTCGATCGCGGGTTCGACAGGCTCGCCGTCGCGCATCACGCGCCCGGTCGCGCAATGCACCGACCACGCGCCGACGCGCACATGGCGTTCGTCGATCGTCATCTTCCCCTGCGCCACCGGCCCGGCGAACACGAGCGACAGCACGTGCCGGCGATGCCGCGCCATCGTGCCCAGCGGCACATCCGACAACCGGTTCAGGCGCTGCCAGCGTTCCGCTTCGCGCTCACGCTGGCGCACCGGGTCGGCA
>NZ_JAAGPB010000830.1:0-2474 GCF_017104585.1 Burkholderia sp. Ac-20392 | reverse complement strand
CCCGGGCGGCGGCGCCGGCAAGCCGCCGGGCATGACCGCTTCGTTGCCGTCTCGGCCGCAGCCGGGCAGCCAGCCGGACACGCCGAGGCTCCAGATCAGGGTCGCAAAGAGGCGCATCGTCACGCTCCGGCGGCCGGGCAGCGATAGACGCTGCCGGTCAGCGTGACGCCGGTCTGCCGCAGATAGCCGCCTTCGCTGCCGTCGAAACTCCCGCTCTGCACGCCGCGCTGCGTGAGCAGCACCACGACGTTGCCGCCGAGTGCGGCCGCGCGGTTCTTCAGGTCGTTGCGCGCGCCGGTCTCGAGCGTCGAGTCCGGAATGAAGCCGCCGATCAGGAAGTTGCCTTGGCTGCCCGTCACGTCACCGAGGTGACGGCAGGTGCCGCCGGGGTCGCGCATGACGATGCGCACGTCGCGGCTGGCGGCGGAAGGCTCGAGCGGCGCGCACGCCGACAGCGCGGCAGGAAGGAACAGCAGCCAGACAGGTCTCATGTTTCCGCCGTAACGAATGCGCGTGATCGCGCGACAGCGCCACTTTAGGGACGCTGCCGCTTCGACACATCGGGCGAAGGTCGTGTGTTCGGGCCGGAAAGGATGCGACCAAAGTCGCAGACGGGGCGTATCGCCCAGGCGGGTTGCGCGGTGCGGGAATGCGGGTCGGGGAGCGGGAAGCGCTGCCGCCGGCGAACGTCAGGGCTTCGGCGCCATCAGTCCTTCCCGCCACGCGAGCGCGACGGCCTGCGTGCGGTCGGACAGATGCAGCTTCGACATCACGTTGCCGAGATGCGTCTTGACGGTCTTCTCCGTGATGCCGAGCGTCGCGGCGATGCGTGCATTGCTGCCGCCCTCGGCCAGGCAGCGCAGCACCTCCAGTTCGCGCGCGGTCAGCGCGGCGAACGGGCTGCGCGGCGGCTTGCGCACCGCGCCGATCATGCGCTGCGCGATGCCGGGGTGCAGCGTCGGTTCGCCGTGGACGGCCGCATGGATCGCCTGCAGCAGACGCTCGCCGCGCATCGATTTCAGCAGGAACGAATCAGCGCCGGCGTCGATCGCGGCGAGGGCGAGCGCATCGTCGTCCGACGAAGTCAGCACCATGATGTGCGTCTCGGCGCTGGCAGCCCGGATCGCGCGAATGACGGCGGGCACGCCCGCGTGACCCATGCCGGGCATCATCAGGTCGAGCAGCAGCACGTCGGGACGATGCGCGCGCACGTGCTCGACCGTCGATGCGCCGTCGTCGGTCTCCGCGACGATCTCGAACGACGCATCGAGCCGCAACAGCCCGCGGATGCCTTCGCGCACGACCGCGTGGTCATCCGCGATCAGGATGGTGGTCATGCCGTCTCCATCGGATTGAAGTGGACGGTCACGCGCGTGCCGTCCGCGCCCGACGCGATGTCGAGCATGCCGCCGGGCAGCGCATCCGCGCGCCAGCGCAGGTTGCCGAGCCCCATGCCGATGGGTACGGCAGCCGGGTCGAAGCCGCTGCCGTCGTCGCGCACGACCCAGCGCCAGCGCGACGCCGGAGTACCGGGGGATGCACGCACGGCGTCGCCCGGTTCGCACGCGATGTCGATGCGCCGGCAGCCGCTATGGCGCAGCGCATTCGCGGCGGCCTCGTGCGTGATCATCAGCAGTTCGTGCGCGGCCGACGGGTGGGCGTCGAGCGCATGCGCGGCACCTTCCGGCAGATCGAGCGACCAGTCGATGCCCGAGCCGGCCAGCAGGTCGTGCACCGCCTGCGAAACGGCTGCCCGCAGACCGTCCTCGGCGATCGCAGGCAGGCTGAAGCCGGTCACCACGTTGTCGAGATCCTGCTGAAGATGATCGGCCAGACGCCGCGCCGCACCGACGGTCGGCAACAGGTCGGGGTGGCGCTGCGCTTCATACTCCAGCTCGGTCAGCTTGAGGCCGAGCACGAAGCTGCGCTGCTTCGCGGTGTCGTGCAGGTCGCGCGCGATCCGTGTGCGTTCGACCGACACCGCGAGCGCCTTCTGCATCCCGAACGCACGCGCGAGCGCATCGGCCATCCGGTTGAAATGCGCGGCCAGTTCGCCGAGCTCGTCGCGCGACCTGTCGGCGATCCGCGCCGACAGGTCGCCGGCCGCCCAGCGATCGGCCGCGGCCGTCATCCGCCGGACGCGCCGCACCAGCAACCAGACCAGCAGCCCCGCGAAGCTCGCGCCCATCGCGCCGAGATACAGCATGGTGCGCATCAGGTCGTACGCCGACGCATCGTCGGCGATCTCGTAGTGCAGTTGCCAGCCCGGCCAGTAATGGACGCCGATCTGCGCGATGGCGCCGCCGGGCAACCCAACGTGCGTGACGAGGGCCCAGTCGCCGTCGCGGCGCAGCATCGTGTCGGGGGAGGCCAGATTGGCAGGGGCCGCAGCGAATGCGTCGGCCAGCAGCGGCGACGCGGCCGGCGCGGTTGCGGCTCCGGCGCCGTCCGGCTGGGCAATGCGGGATCGGAAG
>NZ_JAAGPB010000829.1:0-2569 GCF_017104585.1 Burkholderia sp. Ac-20392 | reverse complement strand
GCGCCGGGCCGCCGCGACCCGGGCGCGTGGGGCGACCGCACGCCGGCCGCCGTGACCGAATCGTGGAAGTCGCTGCAACCGGGCTTCCAGCGGATCGTCGACAAGTATCCGAAGCTGGAAAAGACGAACCACTACGCGCATCTCGGCACGCTCGGCACCGGCAATCACTTCATCGAAGTATGCGTCGACGAAGCGGACCACGTGTGGTTCATGCTGCACAGCGGCTCGCGCGGCGTCGGCAATGCGATCGGCAGCCTGTTCATCGAACTCGCGCAGGCCGACATGCGGCAGCACATCGCGAACCTGCCGGATCGCAACCTCGCGTATTTCACCGAGGGCAGCCGGCACTTCGACGATTACGTCGAAGCGGTCGGCTGGGCGCAGGACTACGCGCGCCGCAACCGGCAGGCCATGATGGACGCGGTGATCGGGGCAGCACGCGGCGTGATCGCGAAGCCGTTCTCGGTCGACGAACACGCAGTGAACTGCCACCACAACTACGTGCAGCGCGAACGCCACTTCGGCGAAGACGTGCTCGTGACCCGCAAGGGTGCAGTGTCCGCGCAGAAGGGCCAGCTCGGGATCATTCCGGGCTCGATGGGCGCGAAAAGCTTCATCGTGCGCGGGCTCGGCAACCCGGACAGCTTCTGCTCGTGCAGCCACGGCGCGGGCCGGACGATGAGCCGCACCGAAGCGAAGCGCCGCTTCACGGTCGACGACCAGGTGAAGGCAACCCAGGGCGTCGAATGCCGGAAGGACTCGGGCGTCGTCGACGAAATCCCGATGGCCTACAAGGACATCGACGCGGTGATGGCGGCCCAGCGCAGCCTCGTCGAAGTGGTGCATACGCTGCGCCAGGTGGTGTGTGTGAAAGGATAGCGCGGTGCGCGGCCGATGGCCGGCGGCCGCGCACAACGAAAAGGAAGCAACAACAATGAAAACGGAAAAATTGACAGCGGTGCGCAGCGCGCACCCGGTCGACCCGGCCGTGCGGGCGCGCGTGATGGCGGAGCTCGCGGAAGTCGAGCGCCGCCACGACGTGAGCGTGCTGTTCGCGTGCGAATCGGGCAGCCGCGGCTGGGGGTTCGCATCGCCGGACAGCGATTACGACGTGCGCTTCGTGTATGCGCACCGGCGCGACTGGTACCTGAGCGTCGAACCGCAACGCGACGTGATCGAGCGGCCGCTCGACGACGAGCTCGACGTCAGCGGCTGGGAACTGCGCAAGGCACTGCAACTGCTGCGCCGCTCGAACCCGACGCTGCTCGAATGGCTCGACTCGCCCGTCGTGTATCGCGAAGATGCGCGCTGGGCGCCACGGCTCAGGTCGCTGGCGTCGGCGTTTTTCTCGCCGGTGCGCGGGCGTCATCACTACCTCGCGATGGCGAAGAAGAACTTTCGCGGCTATCTGCAAGGCGACACGGTGCGCTACAAGAAGTACCTGTACGTGCTGCGGCCGCTGCTTGCGGTGCGCTGGATCGACATGGGGCTCGGGATGCCGCCGATGCGCTTCGTGGATCTCGTCGACGGCACCGTGCACGAGCCGGCGGTGCGTGCGGAACTCGACGCCTTGCTCGCGCTGAAGATGAGCGCGAACGAAAGCGAATACGGGCCGCGCAGGCCGGCGGTGCACGCGCTCGTCGAGACGATGCTTGCCGATGCCGAACACGATCGCGAATACAAGCGGCCGTGGGGCGACGTCGCGATGCTCGACGCGTTCCTGCGCGACGTGGTCGACGGTCGATGAAAAATAAACGGCGCGATGCCTTTTGACATCGCGCCGTTTTCGCATCCGCACTTGTCCGACCCATCCGGCCAGCAAGGGACGTGCCCGCACACTACGCGTCGTCGTCACGATCGCCGCCCATTGCGGCGGTATACTTGGTGCCGTTCGGTAAAGCGCGCCGCCGCATGCGCCGCAGCCTTCGACCTGCCCCGCTTGCTGACGATGCGCTTGCAGTCCGACGTCTTCCGTCCGCCCATCCACAGTCGATACGAACCGTCATGTCGCACCGCCTTTCGCTCGCCATCGCCGCCCTCCTCGCCGTTTCCCCGATCGTCGCCCAGGCTCGCCCGCTCGCGCGGCCACCGGTCGAGCGCGATTTCAAGAACTGGTCGGTCGTCTGCGACAACGGCAACCGTTGCATTGCCGAAAGCCACGCCGACGATATCGACGACGCACGCACCAGCCTGATCCTGCGCGTGACGCGCGATGCCGGCCCGGACGCGCAAGCCTCGCTCGACCTCTACGCGTCGGCGCCGCTGGACCTGCGCACCGCACGCGTGGATGGCAGCCCGTTCGATGCCATGGCGGCCCAATGGCACGCGTTCGGCGGCAAACCGGACGATGACGAAGCGCACCCGTTCCGGATCCGGACCAACGATCCGGCAACGGTTGCCGCATGGCTCGCCGCATCGCGCAATGCGCAGCTACTGAGCTTCGGCGATCCGGCGTCGGCCCAAACCGCCCGCACGCCGTTGACCGGACTGAATGCGGCGCTGCTGCTGATCGACGACACGCAGGGCCGTGTCGGCACCGTCACCGCCCTGCTGCGCCCGGGCACCCGGA
>NZ_JAAGPB010000080.1:0-234 GCF_017104585.1 Burkholderia sp. Ac-20392 | reverse complement strand
ACGGATGGGCTGGCGCGCGCTGTGGTGCGGAGCGGTTAGAACGGCCACGGGGGGTGCGCGCACGCGTAGGCGTACGGCGACGGGTGCGTGAGGAGAGATCGTTGCGATGCAAGGGTACAGACGGAGCGTGGCGATGCCAGAGGTGCAAGAACGCGGGGCGGTCTGGAAGACTGTGGTAGATGTACGAGCGAGAGCATAGATGATCGGGGGGGGGGGGGGGGGGTTTTTTTTTTA
>NZ_JAAGPB010000079.1:0-24099 GCF_017104585.1 Burkholderia sp. Ac-20392 | reverse complement strand
GGCGCGAGTACGCTGCGGGTCGCGGCGGGTTTCGCGGCGGGCGGCGGACTCGCGCTCGTCGTCGGCGCGGCGATGGGCCTGAGCCGCCGGATCGATGCGCTGTTCGAACCGACGTTCCAGGCGCTGCGCGCGATTCCGTCGCTCGCGTGGGTGCCCGTGTTGCTGCTGTGGCTCGGCATCGATGAAGCACCGAAGATCACGCTGATCGCCATCGGCGCCTTCTTCCCGGTCCACCTCGCGGTGGTCGCCGGCATTCGCGACGTCGACCGCAAGCTCGTCGAGCTCGGCACGGTATACCGGCTCGGCCCGCTCGCGCTGTTCCGTCGCATCCTGCTGCCAGCCGCACTGCCGCAGATCGTCACCGGCTTGCGCACCGGCCTCAGTCTCGCGTGGATGTTCATGGTCGCCGCGGAGCTGATCGCGGCCACGCGTGGCCTCGGCTTCCTGTTGAGCGACGGCCGGGAAACCGGGCGGCCGGATCTCGTGTTCGGTGCAATCCTGCTGCTGGCGTTGCTCGGCAAGCTGACCGACGGCGCGATGGCGCGCATCGAATCGCACTGGCTCGGTTGGCGCGACGCGTTCGATCACACGCCACGCAAGGTGTCGACATGAGCCCCCATCCTTCCGCACACACGGCGGCCGGCGCCACGACACCGCTGCTCGACCTGCGCATCACCCGCAAGCTTTACGGCGATCGCACGATCCTCGCCGACGTTCCGCTGCAGGTCGCACGCGGCGAGATCGTCTGCGTGGTCGGCCCGAGCGGTTGCGGCAAGAGCACGCTGCTGCGGATCGTCGCCGGCCTCGATACCGATTTCCGCGGCAGCGTGACGCTCGGCGGCATCGCGCTCGACGGCCCCTCCCCGCGCGCTGGCGTGATCTTCCAGGAGCCGCGGCTGCTGCCATGGCTATCGATCGCGGACAACGTCGGCTTTGCGGCCGGCCCGCGAGGCGGACGCGCCCCGTCCGTCGCACGGCTGCTCGACGAAGTCGGTCTGGCCGGCGTCGCCCGGCAACTGCCGGCCACGTTGTCGGGCGGGATGGCCCAGCGCGCGGCGATCGCGCGCGGGCTGTTCGGCGAGCCGGACCTGCTGCTGCTCGACGAACCGTTCAGCGCGGTCGATGCGATCACCCGGATGCGGTTGCAGACACTGCTGCTCGATGTCGTGGCGCGACACCGGATGGCCGCGATCGTCGTCACGCACGATCTCGACGAAGCGCTGTATCTCGGCGATCGCGTGCTGATGCTCGCGCCGAACCCTGGCCGCATCGATGACGAGATCCACGTTGCAGTCGCCCGGCCGCGCGATCGCCGCGACCCGACGCTGGCCGTGCTGCGCGCGCGGCTGCTGGACGCATTCCAGCAGCTTCAGGATCGTGCCGACGAGACGAAGCGTCGAACGCGCGACCGTCAAGCCTCGGAAGCCTGACTGCGCGCCGGCTGGTTCACGACCGGCGTCGCCCGGCGCCGATTCGGCACGCGTTCGGCGCCGGGACGACGCATCCGTCATCGCACACCGGTGCGACGGGAATCGCCGTCATATCGGCGCCCCGACAGGGTGCGCGGCGTATCGACCGCGCGCTCACCGCGCGGCGACGTGACATGCTGCAACGCGCCGGTGCACCGGCGCACGTCAACCGTGCGTGTGCCGCAACTCGCTGTCGATCGTCTGCGGCAGTCGCAGCAGGTTGAAGATCGGGCACAGCGCCTCGACCGCCTGATGCAGTGCACGAATCGTCTCCGGCGGTTCGGGCGAGACGATATCGAGCGTGTAGCGGAGGTTGTGCGGGAACACCGGCACATGCTCGAAACCCGGTTGCTGCGCGAGCGGATGCTGGTCGCCGGTCACTTCGACCTTGATCGAATCGATTTTCAGGCCGCGCTCCGCGGCCTGAATCAGCGTGATGTGCGTCAGGCAACTGCCCAGCACGCCGAGCTGCAGCTCCGGTGACGCCGGCCCGAGGTTGTAGCCGGCGAAATCGGGCGGGCTGTCGCTGATCACCTGGAAATCGCGAATGCGGATCTCCCGCACGCCGCTGCGGCCCAGTGCACGCACGGTCGCTTTCAGCGGGGTGGCCTTGAGTTCCGGATTGCTGCGGGCGGCTTCTTTTTTCGCGAGCCAGGCGTCGCGTTTTTGTTTGAGATAGTCGTTCAGTGTCGTCATGTCGGGCTGGTACGGTCGCAATGACTGGCCATGCATACGGCAGCCAATCGAGGGGGGTCTTCATGCTATGCCCTTCCGTGACAGCCACGAAACGATCATTCCAGCAAAGCAATTCGCGGGATGTGATGTCGCATGGCGACACGCGCGCACAGGAACCGTCGGCGGTCGTTCATCCTCCTCGAGTTATCCACAATTTCCGTGCATAACCCTGTGGAGAACCTCGCCGCAATTGCGCCGCAGCCCCTGCCGACAAGCGTCTCGGCGCTATCGCCGTCGCGTCGTGGGCATTGCACGCCGACTCCATCGCACCGGGTTCGGCGATCGTGCTTCACCTCGCTGGTGCACGGGTCGCGCCGACATCGCCAGTCACGATGTCCGCACCAGAAATGTGCGGCTTCGACATCGGCCGCACCGCGTCGGCCCCCCGTCCGGCCCGACGCGCCAGCGCCGGTCGCGAGCATCCGTGTGTCAGGCCAGCGCCTCGTCACGCAGACGGAACTGCGCAACTGCCGCACTCAGCCGCGAGCCTTGTTCATCGAGCGACAGCGCCGCGGCCGCGGCCTCCTCGACCAGCGCGGCATTGCGCTGCATCGTCTGCTCCATCTGGATGACCGCGGCGTTCACCTGCTCGATGCCCGACGATTGCTCCTCGAACGCGTTGCTGGTTTCGTTCATGATCGTATTGACGCGCTCGACCGCCGCGACGAGCTCGGCCATCGCCGAGCTGGCCAGGGCGACGAGGCCGCTGCCGTCTTCGACGCGCTGCGCGGAATGGCCAATCAGTTCGCGGATCTCCTTCGCCGCCGACGCGCAGCGCTGCGCGAGCCCGCGCACCTCGGTCGCGACGACCGCGAAGCCGCGCCCCTGCTCGCCCGCGCGCGCGGCTTCGACGGCGGCGTTCAACGCCAGGATGTTGGTCTGGAACGCGATGCTCTCGATCACGCCGACGATCCCGGAGATCCGCGTCGAACTGTTCGAAATCGCCGACATCGTCTCGACGACGCGCTGCATCGCCTCGCCGCCGCGCGACGCGATGCCGGCCGCGCCTTCGACGTAGGTGCGCGCATCGCGCGCGTTGTCCGCGTTCTGGCGCACGGCCGCCGTCAGTTGCTCGACGCTCGCCGCCGCCTGTTGCAGCGAGACGGCCTGCTGCTCGGTGCGCGCCGACAGGTCGACGTTGCCGCTCGCGATCGTGCGGACGTCGCCGACGATCGTCTCCGTGCTCGCGCGCACCTGGTTCACGGTATCGACGAGGCCGTCCTGCATCCGCTTCAGCGCATGCAGCAGATAGGCCATCTCGTTCTCGCCGGGTACGACGACCGTTCCGGTCAGGTCGCCTTTCGAGATCTTCTCGAACTGGTCGACCGCGAGATTGATCGGCTCGATGATCGCCTTCGCGAGCACGCGCTGCGCAAAGAAGCCGACAACGAGTGCGAAGACCGCGACCGCCGCCATCCCCCACACGATCCGGTGGAAATGGACCCCGGCCGCCTCATAGCGCGCCTTTTCGCGCGCGACCTGGAACGATTCGAGCGCATCGATCGCCTCCTGGTAGGCGGCGAACAGTGCGGGCGGCGCGGTGCGCTGCGTGTCGAGGAAGCCGAAACCGTCGTCGCCGTCGAGTTGCGAGAGCGCCTTCACGAACACGCCGTCAAGCAACGCCCGACGGCGATTCTGCAGCGTGTCGAACAGCGCCTGCTCGTCGGCGTTGCGCGCATGCAGGCCCGCATAGGCATCCAGCTCGTCGTTGCTCTGCTTGAGGAGCGTGCGGAGTTTCGCGATCTCTTCCTTGCCCGAGTGGCCGGCGCTGATGATCTGCGCGACGTCGCTCATGCGTTCCCGCAGCACGAGCATCCGCTCGGAGCTGGTCTTCAGGTGCAGCAGCGACGCGGTGTCGTCGCGGTACATCGCCTCGAGCGAAGCGTTGCCCAGATAGAGGGCCGCGATGCATGCGCCGACCACCAGCACGAGCAGCACGGTATAGCCGGCGATGGTCGCGACGAGACCACCACGGATAGTGAGTTGTTTTCGCATGACGTTCCCTTGCGCCGGCCGGGCGCGGCCAACGACGGATGTGGATTCCGGATCACGAAAGATGCGCGCCGCGTCGCAACACGAGGCGCATGGGCTGCGAACGGGTTAACGGCGGGGAGAACGGGGAGGTTTTATCTGCACGCGACGTGAATCTTGACGATTGCGACAGGTGTCGGTCGCTCCGCGCCTGTTTCGGGCTCACACGCTGCGACCGGCGTTTGCCTGGTCCGGCTCTGGACGTGCAGCGATGCAACCATCGAAGGCGAAGACTTCCTGAAGTCGGCCCGGACGTCAGGATCTACGACATCCGATGCGACTGGCTTTCCCGACGCGTTTATCGAGTGGGTCAGGATCAAGCCGAAGGCTGGCCTCCGGTGCTTCACGCATCGGATGGGGGCTCATCGCGGCGCGCTGGTGAATCCCGCGAATTTCATTTTCGATCATTGTTCTGTATGCCGAAAACTTTCCGGAACGCGCCTCGACCAGTCATCCGCGAGCGATTTTTATTGCCTGAATCTCCAATGAATCGAATGGTCTGCATATATCAGACGATGAATTAACAGGCAGTACCAGAGCAATCAAGACGCTAAATCTTTGACGACTCTCGAGAAAGCAATATCGGAGACATTCGTACGGCACTATTCAATAAATCCGGCAAATTCATCACCGATTCTTTCATTCCGATTTATTCCACATTGACTATACGTGACACAACAAAGACTTTCTCACACACGTAAACAATCAAGCTTCTTTTCATTTCATTCAACAGTCGACGACGTGTGCAACTGATATTTGCAGAATTCGCGGTTCAACGGGGCGACCGAAGAACCGGATAGCCCGATATGTCACCTGATGCCTCCGCAACGGGGCTGCATCGGAAACTGCGTACCTGGCGGCGGTTTCCCCTGTTTTTTCAAAGTCACCGCGAATCGTCCCGTTGTTCGCTCATTCCCGCTTCAACGTTGCGACCGGTAACAACGGCCGACCGTTCAGCCAATGCCTTTCCTCGCGACAACGCCGATTAATTCTGAATTTGCATCAATCCCGAGAAACGCGCCGCGCGCGCCACTGCTTCAAAAGAAAAGTCTCGGCACAATGCCGTCGCATGCAGGCGGTCGATGCGCGCGAATCCATCGCTGGCCAGCCGCATCGCCGACCGGATCGATTCGTCGGTATCTCGCGCGCAGCCCGTTACACACGTCCGACTCTCTAAAGGGACGTGCCCCACCCCGGTTCCAACATGGCTCAGACATCCACTCACCATCCGCCCCTGGCTGGCGGCCAGCTCGTCGTCGCCACTTTCGTGGTGGCGCTCGCCACTTTCATGACCGTCCTCGACACGTCGATCGCCAACGTCGCGATTCCCAACCTGTCCGGCAATCTCGGCGTATCGGTCGACGAGGGCACGTGGGTCATCACGATGTTCGCCGCCGCCAACGCCGTGTCGATTCCGTTGACCGGCTGGCTCACGCAACGCATCGGCCAGATCCGGTTGTTCGTCGGCTCGATCCTGATGTTCGTGTTCGCGTCGTGGCTGTGCGGCATCGCGCCGACGCTGCCCTTCCTGCTGGCCGCGCGCATCCTCCAGGGCGTGGTGGCGGGCCCGCTGATTCCATTGTCGCAAGCGGTCCTGCTCAGTTCGTATCCACGGGCCAAGTCCGGCACCGCACTGGCGTTATGGGCCATGACCGCGACCGTCGGCCCGATCGCGGGCCCGCTGCTGGGCGGCTGGATCACCGACAGCTACAGCTGGTCGTGGATCTTCTACGTCAACATCCCGGTCGGCCTCTTCGCGGCCAGCGTGATCTGGGCCATCTATCGCAACCGGGAGACGGAGACCCGCAAACAGCCGATCGACGTCGTCGGCCTGGTGCTGCTGATCGCGTGGGTCGCCACGCTGCAGATCATGCTCGACAAGGGGCGCGACCTCGACTGGTTCTCGTCGCCGATCATCATCGGGCTGACCATCGCCGCGCTGATCAGCTTCGCGTTGTTCCTGATCTGGGAATTGACCGAAGCGAACCCGATCGTCGATTTGCGATTGTTCACCCAACGCAACTTCCTCGGCGGCACGATTGCGATCTCGGTATCGTACGCACTCTACTTCGGCAACCTGGTGCTGCTGCCGCAGTGGATGCAGGAAGACCTCGGCTATCGCGCCTTCGATGCCGGGCTCGTCACCGCGCCGGTCGGCATCTTCACCGTGCTGCTGTCGCCGTTCATGGGACGCGTGCTGAAAGCGGTCGACGCGCGCATCATCGCCACGCTGTCGTTCATCGGGTTTGCCGGCGTGTTCTACATGCGCGTGATGTACGTGACCGACATCGACACGTGGCATCTCGTGCTTCCGACGCTGCTGCAAGGCATTCCGGCCGTGCTGTGGTTCGTACCGCTGATCGCGATCATCCTGTCGGGACTGCCGCCGGAACGGATCCCGGCGGCGGCGGGCCTGTCGAATTTCGTCCGCATTTTTTGCGGTGCCGCGGGCACGTCCATTGCCGGCACGGTATGGAACAACCGAACGATCATGCATCACGCGCATCTGACCGAACAGGCGAACGTCAGCAACCCGATCTTCAATCGGCAGATCGACGCGATGCAGTCGTCGCTGCATCTCGACATGTCGTCCGCGCACGCACTGTTCAATTCGCTCGTCGACGGCCAGGCCGCCATTCTCGGGCTCGACGATTTCTTCTACGCGTCGACGTTCATCTTTATCTGCATCATCCCGCTGATCTGGATCACCCGGCCGCTGAAGGGCGAATCGTCCGACGCCGCATCGGGCGCGCACTGACGCGTTCCGCGTAGCGCGCATACCGTCGGCGCCCCGGTATCGGGTGCGCCGACGGCGTGTTCGGGACGGTGGCGGTGATTGCGACGCTTCCGCATCTCGATGCGCAACGCATGACGAGGTTGCCGTGCGTCGTCAGCCTCGTATCGCAGCCTTGACGCATGCGGACGCGATCTTGCCGCATACCCTGTGGAGCCGCACGTCGACGAGAGCTGCCCGCATTCGCTTCCGCGCATGCAGCAGCCAGGCCATCTCAAGCAGTGCAGACGATCACCCGGGCGAATCTCCGCCAACCTTGGGCGGGAAACGACGCATCCCGAATCCCGGACGCACCGCGACGGGTCCCTAGCCGCCGCCGGCCAGCCTTGAACGGATCTCGTCGGGCGAGAGGTCGCGCCGATGCGTGGCGATCTGCCATACGTTTCCCCACGGATCTTTCACCATTGCCCGCCTGTCGCCGTACGGCATGTCGGCCGGCGCTTCGAGCTGGGTCGCATGCGCTGCAAGCGCCCGCTGACAGGTCAGATCGGCATCCTCGACATAGACGTACAGAAACGCGACCATCGGATCGCGCAGGCCGTCTTCCCCGCTGATCATCACGACGGAATCGCCGATCCTGATTTCCGCAGGCAATCCAGGGCGGTACGCGCCCTGCGCGTGAAATACCGTTCGAATGAATTCGATCAGGCCTTGCGGATCCGGCACGACGATTCGTGGCGTGACGGTATGCCAACCGTCGGGCTGGAACTTGACCATGTCGGGCAGCCTCCGAAGAGATATCGGGGGTATTGTCCTCCCGGCACCGGAGGTCTGCAAAGGATCGGCTACGGCCGGCACGCGGGCGCGCGCGCCCGCTTCAATCGACGATGAACAGCCTGGCGCCCGTCCGGGTCGACGATCGATGCGCTTCGGCATGATCCGCGACCTGGTAGCTCATGCCCGGTCGAAGCGTGAACTGCCGCCCGTCTTCGAGCTCCGTCAGCAACTCGCCTTCCAGGCAATACAGGATGTGACCTTTGACGCACCAGTGGTCGGCGAGGTAATCGGCCGAATAGTCGACCTGCCTCACGCGGATATCCCCGAACTGCATCGTCCGCCAGCGCGCGACCCCACGTTCTCCGCGGTGCTCGGTCGGTTCCACGGTGCTCCAGTCGGTCGTTCCAAACGGGATGTCGGTCATTTTCATCATGCTTCTCCCTGTCGTGGCCTGGCTCGCGGCGCTTGACGCGCCCCTCAGAGAATCTCGACCTCGACGAACACCACTTCGTGATCCGTCGCGTTGACGACGTTGTGTTCGACGCCCTTCGGCCCCGCGTAGCTGCGCCCGGCGTGCAGTTGCGACTCCCGGTTGCCTTGTGCGGTTTCGAGCAGAAGCTGCCCGTCCGTTTGCGGCACGACGACATAGTCATGCTGATGAACATGCCAGCCGGTCTCGGCACCCGGTGCAAATCGCCATTCGGTGACGATCACGCGCTCGTTCGCTACTTGCTGCGTCGGGACGGCTTTCGGACGGTGTTGCATCGTATGTCTCCCACATTGTCGGGTGGCTTGGCGGCGCCCCGACGGATGCCGCGATTCGGATGGCTCGCCATGCTCGCGGCCTATTCTAACGACGAAGCGCATCGCTCGACACCTTCAGATGCGTTGCGTTTTCCGGGGTATCTGTTTTCGTCGAACGCAGCGCACACCGGCCGGTGTCGCTACTTCTTCGCGATCCGGTACTGGCAGATGAGACGCCCCTCGCGCAGGCAATGGTCCGTGACCGTGCGCCCCGTCGCTTCGGAAAAGTAGGCTGCGATGGCGCGACACACGCAGGGCGTTTCGCGCACGGCGCTCGCAACCGGGCAGCTGTAGTTGCGAACCATGATTGCATTGCCGTCGGGCACCGCTTCGGTGTGCGCGCCCAGTGAATCGACGACGGCCATCGCGCCGGCCAGGTTCGTGTCGAAATCGTCCGATGCCGGCAGGCCGTTCTCGCGCGCCAGGCGGCGGCCCGTTTCAACGAGCACCTTTTCGAGCTGGCGTTCGTCGAGATGCGCCTGAAGCGTGGCGAGCAGCGCCAGCAGAAACGCCGGATACGCGCTCGACGCCGCGTCCTCGCTGCCCGGCGCAGCCTCGTAGAGCACGGCCGGCTTGCCCGGTGTCCCGGTCTGCACCGGCTTGTGCCGGCGCACGAGCCCCTCCGCCTCCAGCTGCTTCAACTGCATGTTGATCGCCGTCCGCGTCACGTTGAGGGATTCGCAGAGCTGCACGACGGTCAGCGGTTCTCGTTGCAGCGCGCGTAGGACGTCGTTCTTGGTAGTCACGGGAAAAGGGTTCGGATCGGCGGGAGAGCGATCGATTATAGCCTCGCGACCGAAGGGCTCGACCGGGCCATATTAACAATAACGACATATCTATTTGTCATTATTGTCGATATGCACTAGACTCGTGTTGCCGTCCCCGTCCCCAACCCACCGAAGAGTTCCGATCATGAGACGATCCGCGTCCCGTCTTTCCTGGGCGTTCCTGCTTGGCCTCGCGGCCGCGCAGGCAGCGTCCGCCCAAACGCCGGCGCCTTCCGCCGGCCAGAAGTCGTCCCCCACACAGTTGGTCGATGCGCTGAATGGCGTGTTTGGCCGGCATCCCGGCGCGCGCGCCGTGCATGCGAAGGGCATCGTGCTCGAGGGGTCGTTTACGCCGAGCGCCGCTGCGCCGGCCGTCAGCAAGGCGCCGCACTTCCGGGCCGCCGTCCCGGTGGTTGTCCGGTTCTCCGACTTTGCCGGCATTCCCGATATTGCGGACAACCATCCGCTCGCGTCGCCGCGCGGCTTCGCCATCAAGTTCAAGCTGCCGAACGGCAGCGATACCGATATCGTCGCGCATTCGTTCAACGGGTTTCCCTCGCCGACGGCCGACGACTTTCGCGATCTGCTGATCGCGATCGGCACGAGCGGCCCGAATGCGGCCAAGCCGACGCCGCTGGATACCTACCTGGAAAGCCACCCGGTCGCGAAAGCGTTTCTCACCGCGCCGAAGCCGTTCCCGGCCAGCTATGCGACGCTGCCGTACTTCGGCGTCAATACGTTCCGTTTCATCGACGCGGAAGGCGCCGTGACCTATGGGCGTTATCAGATGCTGCCGATCGACGGCGAACACTATGTATCGGATGCGGAGGCGGCCAAGGTGGCGCCCGGCTACCTCCAAACGGAAATCCGCCAGCGCGTCGCGCGCTCGCCGATTCGGTTCCGCCTCGTGCTGCAGATCGCCCAACCCGGCGACAAGCTCGACGATCCCTCCATCGCATGGTCGAACACCCATCGCACCGTGGAGCTCGGCACGATCTCGATCACGAAAGCGGTCGCCGACAATGCGGCGGCGCAGCGCCGCCTGCTGTTCCTGCCCAACGCACTGCCGACCGGTATCGAGGCGGAAGACCCGATGATCAATGCACGTTCGGCCGCCTATCCGGTTTCGTTCGCGCGCCGCCAGCAGTAAGTGCGACGATCGTTCCGGTCAACGCCTTCGCCATCAACTCAGTAGTCCGTATGAAGCACGGCATGCCGCCGCCGAGAGAAACGACATGCCGTGCCGACACTATCCCGACCCAGGAGAAATTCCCGTGCCAATGCTCAAATTCGACCTCATCGAGGGCCGCACCGACGAACAGGTGCGCACCCTGCTGGACGCTGCCCATCAGGCGATGGTGCAGGCGTTCGACGTCCCCGCGACCGACCGCTACCAGTCCGTCACGCAGCATCGCCCCGGCGAACTCGTGGTGGAAGACACCGGCCTCGGCTATCCGCGATCGCGGGACGTGGTGCTGCTGACGGCAGTGAGCCGCCAGCGCACCGAGTCGCAGAAGCTCGCGTTCTACCGTCTGCTCGTCGAGAACCTGCACACGCAGTGCGGCATCTCGCCGGACGACGTCGTCGTGTCCATCGTCGAGAACGGCGACGCGGACTGGTCGTTCGGTCGCGGGCGTGCGCAGTTCATCACAGGCGAACTCACCTGATCGCCGGCTGTGCAACGCTGATTGCGATCGCCAACCGTTCCGCCCCGGGTCGAATGCAGCCCGGGGCGGAACGATGGTCGATACGGGCGGCACACGCCCATCGCAAGCCGCGGTCCAGTCGTCACGACACGACTTGCCGCAACGAGGCGGCCACGATCAGTCTCCGCGCGATCCACGCACGACGGGCGCGAGTCGCGCATCTCCCGCATCAAGCGACCGCGCAACCCGAAACCCGAGATCGTCGATCGCGAAGGTCGGATGACTGCGACGGCGATTCGTTGCAAGGCAACTGCGCTCGACATCGGCCCAACCCCCGCCGCGAAACACGCGATACGAACCGTAGACTTCCGGGTCGTATTGATCCGCGCACCACTCCCACACATTGCCCAGCATGTCGTGCAGCCCCCAGCCGTTGGGCTGCTTCCGGCCGACCGCGTGCGTGCGGCCGCCGGCGTTTTCCCGGTACCACGCGATGGCGTCGAGCTCGCCATACCTCGGGCCATGCGTTCCCGCGCGGCATGCGTACTCCCACTCCGCTTCGGTCGGCAGCCGATAGCCGTTGCTGCCCGGAACCAAGGCGGCACCCGTCCCGTCCTCGTGGATGTCGTAACCGCAATGCAGACCGTCGGCCGTCGACAGCCGGTTGCAGAACCGGACGGCGTCGAGCCACGACACGTTCTCCACCGGGTGTTGCGCGCCGGCATGCGACGATGGCGCCAGCCCCGTGACCGCCGCGTATTGTGCCTGGGTCACCGGATAGCGGCCGATCGCAAAGCGTTGCAGATCGACGCACCAGGTGCGGCCGATCCGGTCGTCCCTCAATGCAATGGTGCCGGCGGGAACCGGCACCATCGGCAGATCGAGTGTGTCAGGCGGGTATTCGATGTTCTTCACGCTGGCGCACCTTTATGAAGCCGGCCGGACGGAACCGGCCTCGTCATAAGCGACGATGTTCAACCCTTCCGTCGCAGTCGGCACGACGAAGTACCGCGTGATCCGTTCGAACTCGGCGTCGGACGCCTGGAACGGATGGTCGCCTCGCGCATTGCGCGCGTGCAGCCGCGCCTTGCAAACGGCATCGCTGACGTCGAGGTAGTGCAATCGATGGTCGCAGCCGGCAGCCTGCGAAATGGCGAGCCCCCATGTACGCGCGGCGACGGTATTGAACGGCACATCGAGCACCACCGACACGCCGGCCTGCAGCACCGCGCGGGCCTGATCGGCAATCACGTGGCCGACGCGCTTCGCACACCGGACGTAGTCGTCGATCGACAGGATCTCACCCGGATAGAGCTGCGCGAGCCACGCGTCTTCGCTGATCGAAACGACCGGCCCGGCGCTCGCGAGCCGCGCGACGAGCGTCGATTTTCCGGACGCGATCTTGCCGCATACCATGTGGAGCAACACGGCATCGTTCGATGCCGTCGCGTGAAGTGACTTCCCCGTCTGCATGTCCAGGCTCTCCAACGAATGCCCAGAAAGCAAAAACCCGCCTTCCGGGCGGGTTGTGACGATATCCATTCAGTCGATCGCTATCCCGCCGGCAACGTTGCGGCGCAAATAATCGAACGGGTTTGCGAATGGGTCATGGGCGTCAGAATAACCAACTGCCCGATCGCGAGCAAGCGGGTTCGAAACGGCGCGCGTCAGCTTGCGCACGCGAAGCCGGTGCAGGCACGACAGCGAGGTGCGTGAATCATGGCCAGTAGCCGGCCTTTTCGTCGAACCCGCGCGCCGCCAAACGGGCCCGGGCGTCATCGTTCCATTTCATGCTGCCCGACGACAGGCCGACGGAACGGGTGGCCGGCGGCCAATCACGATCACGCAACGCATTCAGGTCAAGTGCCACGCCCGACGCGCGAAACTCCCGCAACCGGTCCTGCCCGTCCAGCCCGGGCAAATCCGCGAGCTTCCGGCAATTGAACAGCGCGAGCCGTTCCAGCTTCGCACCGGACAGATCCAGCGTCGTGAGCTGCAACTGATCCTCGATGCGAAACGCGGAAAGCGACGGCAAGCGCGACAGGTCGCCCAAAGTGGCAAGCCCGCGCACGCGCAGGATCTGCAGCATCTCGAGGGTGGTGCTCGACAGATCGTCGATGGCGTCGCGGCCGCCCAGGATCAGCGTCATTTCCGTCAACGCCGGCATGGCCGGGATGAAGCCGAGCGGATGCTTCTTTGCATGGGAACCGAGCGTCAGCTTGCGCAACCCGGGCAGGCCGGCGAGTACGTCGATCCCCTTTGCATGGCCGTGCACGAAGAGTTCGGTCAACGACCCGCACTTCGCCAGCGGCGACAGATCGATGTTCCGCTTCTCGTTTTCAATCAGCACGAGCCGCTCGAGCGGACCGAGGTCGAGCGTGTCGAGAAAGTCCGGCCGGTTCAGCTTGAACACCCCGAAGCTCAACCGTTTCAGCGCGGGAAGCCGGCCGATTTCTTCTTCATGCACGATCTCGGTCAGGCAATCGACCGCCAGGTCCCGGACGTCGGGCAAATGGCGCAGCACGGCCGCATCGAACCGTGCCGAGTAGTGGCCGTAAAACCGGACCTGAAGACGATTCCCGGCGAGCCGGCACGCTTCGTTCAGCGATTGCAGGATCGCCGGGCCGTACGCTTCGGGCCGGCTGAACTGGACGACCAGCCGCCCGCGTTGCGCGCAAGCTTCCGCGATTTCGATCGGCGAAAGCGTTTCCGGGTCGTTCACCCGGCCACTGTCTACCTGCAGCATGCACTCTCCGGCGATTCGTTCACGATCCCGTCACGGCGCAGGCCCGCGCCTGCCTTGTCTTCCCGCCACCGACGTCCACCCCGTGCCGGCCGTCATCCCGGAAACACACCCTTGCTCATCGCGTCGAGTTGCCGGCCGATTTCGGCGCGCAATTCGGCGGAGATCTCGAGGCTGTCGAGCAGTTTCGAAATCCACAGCCCGTCGGCGGCGAGCCGGCAGATCATCAGCGTGGCGGCCTGCTCGAGCGGCACGGCGTCGGGCCGCGTCCATTCCCGCATCGGCACCGACCATCGCTCGCGCGTGTCCTGGTCGGTAATCATCGACGCGACCAGCACACGCAGCACATCGGTACTCGCGGCCGGATGCGACTCGTCGAGCACCGCATGCATGTAGGCACGCGCCACCGCGCCTGCGCCATCGGCATCCGCCGCCACCCGCGCGGCCATCTGCGCGGCGAACCGCTCGGTCGCCTGACCGAACAGTGCGTCCAGCAGCCCCTGCTTGTTCGCGAAGTGATACTGCAGCGCGCCTTTCGTCACGCCGGCACGCTCGGCCACCGCATCGAGCGTCAGCGCGGCCACACCGTGATGTGTCGCGATTTCCGATGCAGCCGCCAGCAACTGCGCACGCACCTGATCCGGCGCTTTTTTTCGACGCACGCCGGCGGTGGGGGCGGCCGGCGCCGACGATGCTTCAGGCGCCTGCGTGCCGGCCGCTCCAGCCGGTTCATCGGGCGCGGACACATCGTGCGGCGCGGGTTCGAGGTGTTTTTTCATGGTGCGGATGGTAGCACCCGGGTGCCTCAATATAAACATTCCGGCCGGATGGTATGATCCGCCGCATGACTAAACCCACCCCCTCCCCCTGGTCCGCGCTCGACACCGCCATCGCCCGTGGACGCGACGCCCTCGTGCGTCTCCAGCAGCCCGACGGCAGCTGGTGTTTCGAACTCGAATCCGATGCGACGATCACCGCGGAATACATCCTGATGATGCATTTCATGGACAAGATCGACGACATCCGCCAGGAGAAGATGGCGCGCTACCTGCGCGCGAACCAGCGGCTCGACACGCATGGCGGGTGGGCGCTGTACGTCGATGGCGATCCGGACGTGTCGTGCAGCGTGAAGGCGTATTTCGCGCTGAAGGCGGCCGGTGACAGCGAACACGCGCCGCACATGGTTCGCGCGCGCGACGCGATCCTGAAGCTCGGCGGCGCGGCCCGCGCGAACGTGTTCACGCGCATCCTGCTCGCGACGTTCGGCCAGGTGCCGTGGCGCGCGACGCCGTTCATGCCGATCGAATTCGTGCTGTTCCCGAAGTGGGTGCCGATCTCGATGTACAAGGTCGCGTACTGGGCGCGCACGACGATGGTGCCGCTGCTCGCGCTGTGCTCGCTGAAAGCGCGGGCGCGCAATCCGCGCGACATCTCGATCCGCGAGCTGTTCGTCACGCCGCCGGACGAGGAACGCCAGTACTTCCCGCCCGCCCGCGGCATGCGCAGGCTGTTCCTCGCGCTCGACCGCACGGTGCGCCATGTCGAGCCGCTGATGCCGAAGGGCCTGCGGCAGCGCGCGATCCGCCATGCCGAAGCGTGGTGCGCGGAGCGGATGAACGGCGAGGACGGGCTCGGCGGCATCTTCCCGCCGATCGTGTACGCCAACCAAATGATGCAGGTGCTCGGCTACCCGGACGATCACCCGCTGCGGCGCGACTGCGACAATGCGCTGGAGAAACTGCTGGTCACGCGGCCGGACGGCAGCATGTATTGCCAGCCGTGCCTGTCGCCGGTGTGGGACACCGCGTGGAGCACGATGGCGCTCGAGCAGGCGCGCGGCGTGGCGGTGGCGGAAGACGGCGAGCCGGGCGACGCACGGCGCGCACTCGACGAACGCATCGCACGCGCATACGACTGGCTGGCCGTACGCCAGGTGAACGACCTGCGCGGCGACTGGATCGAAAACGCGCCGGCCGACGTCCAGCCGGGCGGATGGGCGTTCCAGTACGCGAACCCGTACTACCCCGACATCGACGACACGGCCGTCGTCACCGCGATGCTCGATCGCCGCGGCCGCACGCATGGCAACGCGGACGGCACGAACCCGTATGCGCCGCGTGTCGCGCGTGCACTCGACTGGATGCGCGGGCTGCAATCGCGCAACGGCGGCTTCGGGGCATTCGACGCCGACTGCGACCGCCTGTACCTGAACGCGATCCCGTTCGCCGATCACGGCGCACTGCTCGATCCGCCGACCGAGGACGTGTCGGGCCGCGTGCTGCTGTGCTTCGGCGTGACGAAACGCGCGGACGAACACGCGTCGCTCGCGCGCTGCATCGACTACGTGAAGCGCACGCAGCAGCCCGACGGCAGCTGGTGGGGCCGCTGGGGCACGAACTACATCTACGGTACGTGGAGCGTGCTCGCCGGCCTCGCGCTCGCCGGCGAGGACAAGTCGCAGCCGTATATCGCCCGCGCGATCGAATGGCTGCGCTCACGGCAGCATGCCGACGGCGGCTGGGGCGAGACGAACGACAGCTACATCGACCCGAAGCTGGCCGGCACCAATGGCGGCGAAAGCACGTCGAACTTCACCGCGTGGGCGCTGCTCGCGCAGATGGCGTTCGGCGACTGCGAATCCGATTCGGTGAAGCGCGGCATCGCGTATCTGCAGTCGGTGCAGCAGGAAGACGGCTTCTGGTGGCACCGCTCGCACAATGCGCCGGGCTTTCCGCGCATCTTCTATCTGAAGTATCACGGCTATACCGCGTACTTCCCGCTGTGGGCGCTCGCGCGCTATCGGCGGCTTGCGGGCGCTGCGGCGGCGCGGGCGTCGGCCGCGCGCGGTGCGCCGGCAGTCGCCGCAACGGACACGGCGGTCGCCTGAGCGGTCACGTGGCGGCGCAACGCCGTCACACGAAGCCTTCGTCGACGAGCGTGCTGCCGCGCGCCGTGATCTCGTGCCGCTGGCCCGAGCCGCCGACCACGCGGCTCCAGCTTTCGGACACGAGCACGGCCGCCGCGTCGTCGTTGCGCAGCGCATAGCCGAACCCGCCGTACATGCCCGGCACCGCGAACCATACGCGTTCGGCCTGCGCGTCGAGTTCGAGCAGCGGCTCGAGTTCGGGCAGGCGCAGCGCGTCGACGCGCAGGCGGGCGATGCGGCCGCGAATCATGTCGTGGAAGTGGCGCTGGATGTCACTCAGTGTCTCGTCCGGCACGAAACGCCGCGGCTGCGGCGTCAGCAGATCGACGAGATGTCGATGCCCGCGCCGCTCGGCAAGATCGACCGGGCGTGCCCCCTGTGCATCGCGCAGCATGCGCCATGCGCCGAGCTGCAACAGCGCGACGACCACCTCTTTCGGTGCGCCGCCGTATGCAGCCTGATGTAGCGGCGTATAGAGCGACGTCCCGCCCAGCCGCGTCGCATTGACGAGCCTCGACTGCTTCTCGACGAGATCCAGCACCGTCGCCCAGTCGCCATCGCGCGCCGCATCGGCCAACGCATGCCGGCTCGCGACCTGCGCGTCGTCGAGCACGTCGGCGCCCGTGATTCCATCCCATGTGATGCCCAAGCGGCTCTCCTCGTGTATCGCGCCAGCCCTATCGTAGCGCGCGATCACGCAATGCCTCGCCGGGCCGACGACGCATCGAGCACATCATGATCCAGCAGCAGGTTCAGCAGCTGGCGGCGTGATTCGATGCCGAGCTTCGCGAATGCGCGCCGCGCGTAGGTATCGATCGACGACGGCCGGATGCCGAGTTCGTGCGCGATGTCCTGCGTCTTCCTGCCGCGAATGAGCCGCGCACACACCTCCGATTCGCGGGACGTCAGCTTCCCGAACACGTCGTTCAAGCGCTGCGCGGCACCGCTTTCCTGCGCGTGCGGCGCATCCGCATCCGCACCGGCCGGGCGATCGCCGACGATGCGACGATGCGCGACCGCCAGCGGCAACACGATCAGCGCGACGTGCCGGACAATGCTCAGCTCCTTCAGCGAAAACGCCGGCAGCCGTCGCGCGCGGCACACCGACAGCGCATAGGTCAGCTCGTCCACGCGATACGTGACCACGCACTCGTCGTGGATGTCCTCGGTGTCGTAAAACGCGCGCCGGATCTCGGGGTTCAGCCGCAGCGTCGAGAGCTGCAGCAACTGCGTGTCGCGTTCGCCGCGGATGCAGTCGAATGTCGTGTCGATCCGCGCGAAATCGCGGTAATAGCGCGTCATCGTGCGCTCGATCTGGTCCGGATAGGTGCCGTAGCTGCCGATCCAGCCGACCCGGCGATCGCGCAGCGATTCGTCCTCGTAATCGAGATGAATGGAATCGCAATCGACGATGCGCGTCAGGCTCTCGAACACGACCGCGACGAAATCCGGCGAGCCGATCGCGGCGGCCACGGCCGACAGCGCGTCGGACATGAAGACGAGCTGGCCCAGCTGGATATCGATCGTCGTAGCGGCGTCATGGTCGGTCATACGATGCACAGGAGAACGGGACGCTTACCGTTACCACGCCAAAAGTGCGCTGCCAATTCCCTCGCGCGGGTTTCCGGTGCATGCCGCGGGTCCGCTGTACGGATTTCATGGACAGACACGCCAACAGCCGCCGCATACAGTCATCCCCGAGATTCGGCGAGGCCCGCCGGTGCGCACACGCAGCGCAGCGAACCGCCGCGAGCCTCATCGACCGACCCGCGGCGCGCGTGCGCGATGCCACGCGCCGCCCTCGTTTCGAAAGGGAGTGACCATGATCGTCCGCGCTTTCCGTCTTGCCTTCCCGGTTGCGATCGCAGCCGCCGCCTGTTTCGCGCCGCTGTCGGCGATACCCGCGCATGCTGCGGATACCGAACTGAACGTCTACAACTGGTCCGAGTACATCGCGAAAACCACGATTCCCGATTTCCAGAAGCAAACGGGCGTTCACGTCCGCTACGACGTCTACGACAGCGACGACACGCTGCAGTCGAAGCTGCTGGCCGGCAGCTCCGGCTACGACATCGTCGTGCCGACCTCGAACTACATGGCGAAGCAGATCCAGGCCGGCGTGTACCAGAAACTCGACAAGTCGAAGCTGCCGAACCTCGCGAACCTCGATCCCGCGCTGATGAAGAAGATCGCGGAATCCGATCCGGGCAACCAGTACGGCGTGCCGTGGGCCTACGGCACCGACGGGGTCGGCTACAACGTGCAGGCGGTCAGGAAGGCACTCGGCGACGGCGCGCCGCTCGACAGCTGGGCACTGGTGTTCGATCCGGCCAACGTGGCGAAGCTGAAAAGCTGCGGCGTGTCGTTCCTCGATGCGCCGGACGACGTGTTCGCCGCCGCGCTCCAGTACATCGGCAAGGATCCGAACAGCAAGAACCCGGCCGACTACCACGCGGCGTTCGACATGCTGAAGCAGGTGCGCCCGTACATCACGCAGTTCAACTCGTCGGGTTACAACAACGACCTCGCGAACAATGACGTCTGCGTCGTGCTGGGCTGGTCGGGCGACGTCAGCGTCGCGCGCCGCGAGGCGATCGCGGCGAAGCGCGGCTACGAGATCCGTTATGCGAACCCGAAGGAAGGCGGCATCCTGTGGTTCGACGTGATGGCGATTCCGAAGGATGCGCCGCATCCGGAGGCCGCGCTGCAATGGATCAACTACATCCAGGACCCGAAGGTCAACGCGGACATCACCAACGAGATCTACTATCCGAGCGCGAACCGGGCGGCCCATCAGTACGTGACGCCGGCCGTCGCGCACGATCCGAACGTGTACCTGCCCGCCGACGTGCTCGACCGGATGACGCTCTCGAAGCCGCGTTCGGCGGACATCGCGCGACTCGAGAACCGCCTGTGGCAGCAACTGAAAACCGGCAACTGACCGGGCCCGCCGCCGGCATACAATCCTGCGGACGCGCCGGCGGCGCGCTCCGCTCAACCCGAAGAAGGATGTTGTCCATGATCGACGTTTCATCCATTACCGACGCACTCGCCCCGCAAGGCGAGCCGACCACGTATCGCGTCGCGCCCGAGAAACTGCTTGACGGCGACCCGCTGCAGACGCTCACCCCCGGCTTCACGAGCCCGTGTGGGCGCTTCTCGACCGGCATCTGGGAAAGCACGCCCGGCCGCTGGAAGGTCGCGTATACCGAAGCGGAATACTGCGAGATCCTGCAAGGCACGTCGGTGATCACCGACGAGGAAGGCAACGCGAAAACCCTTCGCGCCGGCCATCGCTTCGTCATTCCGCCGGGCTTTCGCGGCACCTGGGAAGTCGTCGAACGCACGCGGAAGATCTTCGTCGCGTACGACGAGCAGCCGCCCGAATAAGCGACGGCCGCGTGTCAGGCGCGCCACATCGCGCCCCAATTTGCCACGCACATCCACGCCAATGACATGGAATTGACACACGCGGCCGGTAATTTCCGCACGTCTCGTCCCGTGTGTCGCCATGCTTGCCCTGCTTCTCGCCGCCTTCTACGAAACCGCCCGCCAGGGAAGCGTGACCGCAGCCGCGAAGCGCCTCGACGTGAGCCAGCCGACGATCACGTCGCGCATCCAGCAGCTCGAACGCCATTACGGTGTGGAGCTGTTCCATCGCCGCGGCAACCGTCTCGATCTCAGTGACGCGGGTGCGTCGCTGATGCCGATGATCGGCCAGATGCTGCAGATGGAGAACGATATCGATTTCGCGCTGCGCAACGAGCGCGAACTGCATACCGGCAACCTGCGCGTCGGCACGACCGGCCCGTTCTACATCCTGCCCGCGATCGCCGCGTTCCGGCGCCAGTATCCGGCCGTGAAGATCAGCATCGAGATCGGCAACTCGCAGCAGGTGCTCGACGCGCTCGTCGATTTCCGCTGCGACGTCGCCGTGTCGTCGCAGCGCGACGACGATCCGCGTTTCGTGCGGCATACGATCGCGAACGATCCGCTCGTGCTGGTCATACACCGCTCGCATCGGCTCGCCGCGCGCGAGTCGGTCGCGCTCGCCGCGCTGGCCGGCGAGACGCTGCTGCTGCGCGAGGCCGGCTCGCGCACGCGCGCGCTGATGGAGCACGTGCTGAAGCACGCAGGCATCGGGCTGCCCGCGAACGCGATCGAGCTCGGCAGTCGCGAAGCGATCCGCGAAGCCGTGCGGCACGACATGGGCTGCACGCTGATGCCGCGCGGCGAGGTCGGCGCGCATCCGGAACTGCGCGCGGTCGCGTTCGTCGACGATCTGCCGCCGATGCACGAATACCTGTACTACCTCGATGCGCGCGCCGACACGCGGCTGATTACCGCGTTCATGGCCAACGTCGAACGCCACGACGAAAGCGCGCGCGCCTGCGCGTGACGGCGCGCACGCTCACACCGTTTCGAACAGCTCCACGATCTGCCACCCGCGTGCCGTCGCCAGCGCGCGCAGCCGCTCGTCCGGATTGGTTGCGACCGCGTCGGTGACACGCTCGAGCAGCGGTATGTCGTTGTGCGAATCGCTGTAGAACCAGCTGCGTTCGAAGTCGGACCACGCGAGCCCGCGCGACGCGAGCCATGCGTCGGTGCGCACGATCTTCCCTTCCCGATAGCTCGGCACGCCGGACGGACGCCCCGTATAGCGCGAATCCGGACGCCCGTCGACGGTTTCGAGCTCGCACGCGATCAGCGCATCGATGCCGAACGCGCGCGCGATCGGCCGCGTGATGAACGCATTCGTTGCGGTGACGACGCAGCACAGGTCGCCCCGCGCACGATGATGACGCACGAGATCGAGCGCGGCCGGCGAGATCGCCGGGCGCACGACATCGGCCATGAAGCATGCGTGCCAGTGCGCGAGCCGTTCCCGCGAATAGCGGGCGAGCGGCGCGAGCATGTTGCACAGGTGCGCATGGATGTCGAGCGTGCCGGCCGCGTAGCCGGCCGCGAACGCAGCGTCGATGCGGGCGAATTCGGCCGCGTCGACCAGGCCATGCTCGACCATGAAATGGCCCCAGGCCTGGTCGCTGTCGAACGGAATGAGGGTGAAGTCGAGATCGAAAAGCGCGAGTTGCGTCATCGAATGAAGCGTCGTGTGAACGGGAATGAATGAAAAACGCGCGGCCCCGTCGAATCGAGGCCGCGCACAAAACGCCGCCGGCGCGGGTCGGCGCGCCGGCGGCAACCGGTGATGCGACGCCGGCCGCGCGGCCGGCGCCGGTCAGCTGGACACGCCCATCGCCGGATCGCTGATGCTGTCCTTGCCGGTCTCGACGCGGCCCGCGAAGCGGCGCATGAGACCGTTCTCGGCCGTCAGCGTGAAGTCGTACCAGCCGCTCGACGCGGCGAGCGTCCAGTACGGCTCGACCTGCATCCCGGCCGGCACCGAGTAGCTCCACGGGCCGTCGGTGCGATACGCGTTCGACGTGACCGTCACCTGGCTCGCCGCGTTGCCGACGTTCATGATCGTCAGGTACACGGCGTCGTTCGCCGGGTCGTAGCACACGCGGATCTCCGGCACGGGCCCGCTCGCGGCCTTCGCGACGTTGCCCTGGAATTCGCGCAGGAAGCCGTTCGGCCCGAGCACCCACAGGTCGTAGTTGCCCGCATCGTCGGCCACCGCGCGCCACGAATCCGACAACTGCTTGCCCGCTTCGACCGTATAGCGGCGGGGCGCGCGATCGAGATGCAGCTTGTCGTACACATGGAACACCGCGCCGGCCGTGCCGGTATTGCTGAACGTGAGCCACACCAGCCCGCCCGACACATCGGCGCTCGCGCTCGTGTGCAGCTCGTACGGCAGCGCGCGCGACGGGCGCGTACCGGCCGGCTGCGCCGGCATCTGCTGCGTGCTGACCGACGGCACCGGCACCGCGCCCTGCAGGCTTTGCTGCACGTGCTGCGCGTCGGCCGCGGCCTTGGTCGGCGCCGGGAACGACGTCGTCGGGTTGCCGTTCGGGTTCTTGAAGTTGAAGGCCGACGTCAGGTCGCCGCACACCGCGCGGCGCCACGGGCTGATGTTCGGCTCCTGCACGCCGAAGCGCTGCTCGATGAAGCGCAGCACCGACGTATGGTCGAACACCTCGGAGTTGACCCAACCGCCCGTGCTCCACGGCGACACGACGAACATCGGCACGCGCGGGCCCGGCCCGTACGGGCGGCCGTCCGGCGCGAGCGGCGACGAATCGCCGGACGGGTTCGGCACGGTGAAGTACTCGTACTGCGTGGTCACGGTCGACTTGCCCGCGTACGTGCCGTCCGCGTTGCGCGACGGCGCGTTCGGCGGCGGCATGTGATCGAAGAAGCAGTCGTTCTCGTCGTAGTTCACGATGAGCACGGTCTTGCTCCACACGTCGGGGTTCGCGGTCAGCGTGTCGAGCAGGCGCTGCAGGTAGTACGCGCCCTGCCCCGGCGTCGATGCGCCCGGGTGCTCGCAGTATGCGGTGGGCGACACGATCCAGCTCACCTGCGGCATCCGGTTCGCCGCGATGTCGTCGGCGAGCGACTGCAGGAAGCCGCCGTCGGGCATCGTGTTGCCGATCCCCTTGTACAGCGGCGACAGCGCTTCCATCGCCGGCGTATAGGGCGCATTCGGCGAACCCGGCACGGTCTCGTTGACCTTGCGGAACGTCGCGAAGCCCGCCAGCGGGTTGTCGGTGTAGTTGTCCGGCATGTTCTGGTAGACCTTCCAGCTCACGCCGGCCGCCTGCAGGCGCTCCGGGTAGGTCGTCCACGTCAGGCCCGTCTTCGACGAACCGAGGCCGTCCCAGCCGTCGTTGTTCACGACGGCCACGTTCGACGACGCCGTCGGGCCGTTCGTGCCGGTCCACAGGAAGATCCGGTTCGAGTTGGTGCCGCCGTGCAGCGAGCAGTGATACGCGTCGCACAGCGTGAACGCGTTCGCGAGCGCGAAGTGGAACGGCAGGTCGGACTGCCGCAGGTAGCCCATCGACGCGTCGCCCTTCGACGCGGGCCACGCGGTCATCCGGCCGTTGTCCCACGCCGAGTGCGAATCGGTCCACGAGTGCGCGCCGCCGACGAGCAGCGCATTGCCCTTCGTGCTGTCGAGGTAGAACGGCAGCACCGGGCGCTTGCCGTCGTTCTGCTGCCACACGGGCGTGCCGCCCGGCTGCGGGATCGTCAGGCGATCGCCGAAGCCGCGCACGCCGGGCATCGTGCCGAAGTAATGGTCGAACGAGCGGTTTTCCTGCATGAAGATCACGACGTGCTGCACGTCGTTGATCGTGCCGGTCTGGTTGTTGGCCGGAATCGCGAGCGCACGCCGGATCGCCGGCGGGAACATCGAGAAGGCCGTGCCGGCGGCGGCGGCACGGAGAAACGAACGGCGGTCGATGGAAGTCATGGTCGAGAAGGTAGGTCGTCCCGGAAAGGCGCGCGCGTTACGGCGCGCAGCGCAGCTGCGAGTTCAGCGACGGCGATTGCAGCGCA
>NZ_JAAGPB010000828.1:0-2440 GCF_017104585.1 Burkholderia sp. Ac-20392 | reverse complement strand
GCAGCGCCCGCGCGGCGCCGAACGCGTCGATCGCGCCGTCGCCGCCCACGGCGTTGCGATACGCGGCCGACAGCTTGACCCAGACGCGGCCGGTATCCGCGAGCAACAGCAGGCGACGGAAGCTGGGCGCGCGCTCGCCGAGCGCGGGCGACGGGCGGCCGAAATGGTCGATCACCAGCGTGCACGACTGCGCGAGCAGCGGCGCGGTGATCGCATGCAGATCCTCGATGCCTCGATGGATCTCGACATGCCAGCCGAGCGCGTTGATGCGGGCGAACAGCGCGCGCCAGTCAGGCGCACCGAAATCCGGAATCGGCAGCCCGACGAGGTTCAGCCGCATCCCGACCACCCCTGCCCGGTCGAGCGCGTCGAGATCGCGGTCCGAAATCGACGGATCGACCATCGCGACACCGCGGAAGCGGAGCGGGTAACGGCGCAGCACGTCGACGAAGTACGTGTTGTCGGTGCCGAGGAAGCTCGGCTGCACCAGCACCGCGTGCGTGATGCCGTGCGCGGCGAGATGCGCGACGTACGCGTCGAGCGATGCGTCGTAGTCGGGCGCATGCCGGACCACGGGCGCGAGCGGCAGGCCGCGCGCGAACACGTGCGCATGCGCATCGATGGCGGCCACGGCCGGGTCCCCTGCGTACCACGCGTCCACTGACGGCGCGGCCGGAACCTGTTCGACGAGGTGATTCACGAGACGATCCATGACGAGTCTGCAAGAGGCGCCCGGCCGATGCGCTGCCGGGCGATTCGATGGCGTGAAGCGGCCGAACGCTACAGCGACGCCTCGGCGCGCGGCTGGCTTTCGGTATCCGCGTTGCCGCCGGGCGCCGCGCCGGACAGCCGGCGGTGGCCCGTTTCCGGCAGGAACCACACCGCGATCACGACCAGCCCGTATGCGATGCCCGCGTCGATGCCGAGTGCCGTGCCGAGCGGCAGCGACTCGCCCATCCGCCCGACCAGCACCGGGAAACCGGCCGACACGATGCGGCCGAAGTTGTAGCAAAAGCCGACGCCACGGCCGCGCACGTTGCGCGGGTAAAGCTCGTTGAACAGCGTGCCGAGCGTCGCCGGGATGCCGGCCGAAAACAGGCCGAGCGGGAAACCGAGCAGCAGCATCGCGACGTCGTTCAGCGGCAGGAACACGTACAGGTTCACCATCACCGCGCAGCACGCGGCGAACAGCATCACGTTGCGGCGGCGGCCAATCTTGTCCTGCAGGTACGCGCTAAGGAAGCAGCCGCAGATGAACGCGACGATCACGACCGCGAGATACGCGCCGGTGCCCAGCACCGACAGGTGCCGCTCGGTCTTCAGATAGGTCGGCAGCCAGATCGTGATCGCGTGATAGCCGCCGTGCGCACCGACGCCGATCAGCCCGCCGACCACCGTCGCACGCACCACCGAGCGGTCGAAGATGCCGATCGTCGGCCCTTCGTCGGCGCTCGCCGTTGCCTGCGCCGACGCGTCGACCGGCGTCGCGCGCGGCGGCTCCGGAATCGCGCGGCGGATATACAGCACCAGCAGCGCGGGCAGCGCGCCGATCGCGAACAGCACGCGCCACGCCCATTCGGCCGGCAGCCACGCGAATACCAGCATGTACAGCAGCACGGCCGCGCCCCAGCCGAAGCCCCAGGCACTTTGCACGATGCCCATCGCCTTGCCGCGATGGCGCGCGCCGACCGTTTCGGCGAGCAACACCGCACCGGCGGTCCACTCGCCGCCGAACCCGAGCCCCTGCAGCGCCTTCAGCACCAGCAACTGCTCGAAGTTCTGCGCGAACGCGCTCAGGAACGTGAACAGCGAGAACCAGCACACGGTGATCTGCAGCGCCCGCACGCGGCCGTAGCGGTCGGCGATCACGCCGGCCAGCAACCCGCCGAGCGCGCCCGCCACGAGCGTCGCGCCGCCGATCAGGCCGGCCTGCCCCTTGCCGATGCCCCAGGTCGTGAGCAGCGCGGGGATCACGAGACTGAACATCTGCGTGTCGAGCCCGTCGAGTGCCCAGCCGGCAAAGCAGCCGCGCAAGGTGCGCCGTTCGGTCGTCGATAGCTCGCGGGTCCAGTTCAATGCAGGTCTCCTCGTGGGGGCGTTCCGTCGCCGGGCGCCGGATGTCGTGGCTCGATGAGCATCCTATGAAGCGTGGGGATAATTCGCTACTATGTTTTGAATAATTATTCATAACGTGAGCTTATGGAAATCAGGCACGTTCGCTACTTCCTCGCGATCGTCGATACGGGCAGCTTCACGCGCGCGGCCAGCGAACTGGGCATTGCGCAGCCGGCGCTCAGCCAGGCGCTGAACCGGATGGAGAAGGAGCTGGGGGTCAGGCTGTTCGACCGCTCGCGGCGCGGGGCCACGCTGACGGCGGCCGGCCTCGCGATGGTCGACGACCTGCGCCTGAGCCTCGCGCGCCTCGACGCGGCCGCGCACA
>NZ_JAAGPB010000827.1:0-247 GCF_017104585.1 Burkholderia sp. Ac-20392 | reverse complement strand
TTGGCCATGAGCAGATAGCGAGACACGTAGCGATGAACAGTCCGAGAGTCGAGACTGGCAGAGTTAGTTACAGGACAAGGAGGACTCAAGGGGCGAGTCTGTCAGAAAGCACGAGAAGCACGAGCTGTACTTAGTAACATTGTGACTTAAGCATAGAATTAGAGTGAGTGTGCTTGTTGATCTTTATTTGTATTGGTATATAGCCGCGCAAGTACATATATTTTTTTTTTTTTAATGTTCCGGCGCC
>NZ_JAAGPB010000826.1:0-2211 GCF_017104585.1 Burkholderia sp. Ac-20392 | reverse complement strand
TCCACATGCGACACCGTCACCGCATCGGCCTGCTCCAGCGCGGCGAGCGCGCGCGCCGCGCGCAGCATCACGAGATCGGCACGCAGCCCGTCCACCGCTGCTTCGATGCACAGCGCGCTGACGCGCGCGTGAACCGCATCGTCGAAATCGAGCGTTGCCAGCCGTGCGCGCGCCGCGTGAATCCGGCCGCCGAGTTCACGTTGCGCGGATGCATGACGCGCGCGGAACGCATCCGGATCGAGATCGAATGCGAGCCGCGCCTTCACGATCCGCTCGCGCTGCGCGGCGTCGAAGCAGTTCTCCAGCTCGACCATCAAACCGAAGCGATCGAGCAACTGCGGACGCAGCTCGCCCTCCTCCGGATTCATCGTACCGATGAGCACGAAGCGCGCATCGTGCGCGTGCGACACGCCATCGCGCTCGACGATGTTCACGCCGCTCGCGGCGACGTCGAGCAGCGTATCGACGAGCCCGTCGGCGAGCAGGTTCACTTCGTCGACGTACAGCACGCCGAGATGCGCGCGCGCGAGCAGGCCCGGCCGGAAGCGCACGCCGTTTTCAGCAAGGGCATGCGCGAGATCGAGCGTACCCGTCACCTGCTCGTCGCTCGCCGACAGCGGCAGCGTGACGAACTGCCCTTCGGGCAGCAGCTCCGCGAGGCCGCGCGCCGCGGTCGATTTCGCGGTGCCGCGAGGCCCGCTCACGAGCACGCCGCCCAGCGACGGGTCGATCGCGGCGAGCAGCAACGCCTGCTGCAGCGCATCCTGCGCGACGAGCGCCGCAAACGGAAAGACCGCGCGGGCGCGGTGCGTCGTCGGATCGGTCATCGCCGTCCCCCTTCCTGGAGTTGTTCGCTCGCGAGCCAGACCGCTTCGATCCGTTCGCGATAGTCGCCCGGCTGCTGCCACAGGCCTCGCTGCATCGCTTCGACGAAGCGTTCGCAGATGCCGTGCAGCGCCTTCGGATTGTGTCGTTCGAGGAACGCGCGGGTGGCGTCGTCGAACAGGTACGCGTCGGCGACGAGCGCGTACTGGTGGTCGGACAGCACGCGCGCGGTCGCGTCATAGCCGTACAGGTAGTCGACGGTCGCCGCCAGCTCGGCCGCGCCCTTGTAACCATGGCGCTTCACGCCGTCGAGCCATTTCGGATTGACGACGCGCGAGCGGATCACGCGCGCGATTTCCTCGCGCAGCGTGCGCATCTTCGGTGCGACCGGGTTCGCGTGGTCGCCGTGGTAGATGCTCGGCTGCTGCCCGGACAGGTGCCGCACGGCCGCCGTCATCCCGCCCTGGAACTGGTAGTAGTCGTTCGAATCGAGGATGTCGTGCTCGCGGCTGTCCTGGTTCTGCACGACGACGTCGATCGTCGCGAGCCGCTCGCCGAACACGTCGGCTGCGGCATCGCCCGCGCTGTTCTGCGCATACGCATGGCCGCCCCACTGGCGGTAGGCGTCGGCGAGATCGGCGTCGGTCTGCCAGCGACGCTGGTCGATCAGGTCCTGCAGGCCCGCGCCGTAGCTGCCCGGCCGCGCACCGAACACGCGCCAGCCGGCGCGGCGCCGCGCTTCGTCCGGCGCCACGCCCTGCGCGACCCATTTCTCGCGTTCGCGCTCGATGCGCGCGCGGATCGGGTTCAGCTCCTCGGGCTCGTCGAGCGCGGCCACGGCCTGCACGGCCGCGTCGAACAGGTGCATCAGGTTCGGGAACGCGTCGCGGAAGAAGCCCGATACGCGCAGCGTCACGTCGATGCGCGGCCGGTCGAAGATCTCGATCGGCAGGATCTCGAAGTCGGTCACGCGGTGGCTGCCGTGCGCCCATTTCGGCCGTACGCCGAGCAGCGCGAACGCCTGTGCGATGTCGTCGCCGCCGGTGCGCATCGTCGCCGTGCCCCAGACCGACAGGCCGATCGCGCGCGGATAGTCGCCATGATCCTGCAGATGGCGCTCGATCAGTTGCTGTGCGGATTTCAGGCCAAGCGACCACGCGGCCTGCGTCGGCACCGCGCGCGTGTCGACCGAGTAGAAATTGCGGCCGGTCGGCAGCACGTCGGGGCGGCCACGCGACGGCGAACCGCTCGGCCCCGGCGGCACGAAACGGCCGTCGAGTCCGCGCAGCAGCTGACGCATTTCCTCGCCACCGCACGCGTCGAGCGCGGGCAGCAGCGTCGCGCGGACGCGTTCGATCACGGCGAGCGTGTGCGGCCAGTCGCCGG
>NZ_JAAGPB010000825.1:0-2362 GCF_017104585.1 Burkholderia sp. Ac-20392 | reverse complement strand
CTCGAGCGCGGCCGCCTGGTCGCCCTCGCCGGCGATTGCGCGGTGTGTCACACCGCGCCGGGCGGCGCGACCAACGCGGGCGGGCTCGCGCTCGATACGCCGTTCGGCACGATCTACACGACGAACCTCACGCCCGATCCGGAAACCGGCATCGGCACGTGGTCGTATCCGGCGTTCGCGCGCGCGATGCGCGAAGGCATCTCGCGCGACGGCACGCACCTGTACCCGGCGTTCCCGTACACGGCGTTCGCGAAGCTGAGCGAGCCCGACCTGCTCGCGCTCTATGCGTACCTGATGTCGCAGCCGCCGGTGAAGCACGTGCCGCCGAAGACGAAGCTGCCGTTCCCGCTCGACCAGCGGCGCCTCGTCGCCGGCTGGAACTGGCTGTTTCACGATGCGCGGCCGTTCGCGCCGGACCCGGCGCGCTCCGCGATGTGGAATCGCGGCAAGTATCTGGTCGACGGCGCCGGGCACTGCGGCGCGTGCCATACGCCGCGCAACGCGCTGGGTGCGGAGAAGGGCGGTGTTGCATACCTGTCGGGCGGCGAGGCCGAGGGATGGGTCGCGCCGCCGCTCGTTGCGTCGCCGGCTTCGCCGGTGCCGTGGACCGAAGGCGCGCTGTTCGACTACCTGCGCACGGGCTTCTCCGCGCAGCATGGCGTCGCGGCCGGGCCGATGGCGCCCGTCGTCGCGGGGCTTGCGGCGCTGCCCGAGGCCGATGTCGAGGCGATCGCGCACTATCTCGCGTCCCTGTCGCCGCCGGTCGACGCAGCGGCCGCCGCCGACGCGGCCGCCCGTCAGGCGCGCGGCGCGGAAACCGTTGCGACGCTCGGCCTCGAGAACGGTCGCCGTGCGTTCGACGCCGCGTGTGCGGTCTGTCATGCGGAATCGGGCGGCGTCGGGCATTTCGGCGTACGCCCGCTGATGGGGCTCAACACGAGCGTCAGCCAGGCTGCGCCGGACAACCTGCTGCGCGTACTGCATCACGGGATCGACCAGCCGGCCACCGGCGAACTCGGCTACATGCCGGGCTTCGGCGACGCATTCGACGACCGGCAGATGGCGGAGCTGGCCGCGTATATCCGCGCGCGGTACGCGCCGGGACAGCCGGCGTGGCGGAACCTGGCGGAAGCGTCGGCCAGGATCCGGCAGGAAGCCGCGCACTGATCGGCCGCCGTGCAACGGGCTGCGGCGGGAGACCGACCGGGCAAAACTACCGGCTGGCGCGATCTGGCCCGGAAATGGGGCGGAAATATTGCCCCATTTCATCATCGTTTAACCATTCGAAACAATGTGTTCACTGAAAGGGGCATGATCTCCGGCGATTGAGCAGGCATACTGTCGCCTATGTTGCTCAATGCGCGTCGAACGGCGCGCGCTTGCCCCCCATGTCCACTCCAGTTTCCTTTCGAACCTTGCGATGGTTGACCGTCGCGGCTGCTGCATGCTTGCTCGCCGCGTGTTCGACCGCTTCCGACGTGACCGCGACGTCGAACCCGAACGTGTTTACCGTGACGACGCGCACGGTCGGCGTGTCGACGACGTGGGCCGACGCCCATACGAAGGCCGTCGACGAAGCCACCAACTACTGCACGCAGCGCGGCATGCGCGCGAGCATGAAGCAGGAATCGCTGACGAGCGGCAGCCGTGTC
Source organism: Burkholderia sp. Ac-20392 (assembly GCF_017104585.1). Lineage (NCBI taxonomy): Bacteria > Pseudomonadati > Pseudomonadota > Betaproteobacteria > Burkholderiales > Burkholderiaceae > Burkholderia > Burkholderia sp. Ac-20392. The sequence goes on along the minus strand of NZ_JAAGPB010000825.1, from coordinate 710 downwards.
GGCGCGCGCTCCGAACTCGCGTTCGAGTGCCATCCGACCTTCGAGACGGCGTCGAACCCGCGCGGTTGAGCGACCGGCGGCGCTGACGCGCCGTCACTGCCCGCGGTTTTCTTCCCCCGCATGCAAAACGACCCGCGATGCCGTTCAGGCACATCGCGGGTCGACGCACGTCCGTCGCAGGCTGCGGCGATTATGCCGGCGGCGCCTCGTACAGCTTCACGCACGCGGAGAAGTCGAGCGTACCGAGCCCCTGCTGGCTCATCGACTGATAGAGCTGCTGCGCGAGCGCGCCCATCCACACCGGCTGATGCGCGCTGCGCGCCGCTTCGGTCGCGAGCCCGAGATCCTTCAGCATCAGGTTCGCCGCGAACCCGCCCGCGTAGCCGCGCGCGGCCGGCGCGGTGCCGCTCACGCCCGGATACGGGTTGTACGTGTCCGAGCTCCAGCAGCGGCCGGTCGACGTGTTGATGATGCCGGCCAGCACGGCCGGATCGATCCCGAGCGCGGCGCCGAGCGCCATCGCTTCCGACACGCCCATCATCGAGATCCCGAGCAGCAGGTTGTTGCAGATCTTCGCGATCTGCCCGGTGCCCGTGCCGCCGCACTGCACGACGTTCTTGCCCATGTCGAGCAGCACGGGGCGGATGCGTTCGAATAGCGCGGCGTCCGCGCCGACCATGAAGGTCAGCGTGCCGGCCTGCGCGCCGCCA
>NZ_JAAGPB010000824.1:0-233 GCF_017104585.1 Burkholderia sp. Ac-20392 | reverse complement strand
AAAAAAAAAAAAATAGCAGTTATAAACATAACCTCACAGATATAAACACGAATACACTATGTCTACCATGTCCATTTACACAGTTGATCATTTCCGCGAGACGGTGATGCCTACGCAGTCATTGACTACTTGTTACGGACTCAGAGTCCGTGTGCCTCCAGTCCACTCATCGTCAGTCTTAGTAGTCATCTGTCGAGACATGCTACATTAGCGTATCTATGCATCACGATTTA
>NZ_JAAGPB010000823.1:0-243 GCF_017104585.1 Burkholderia sp. Ac-20392 | reverse complement strand
AAGTAGTAAGACACAGTGACGATATGTGGAAGAGGAGGTAGACTCAAAGGGACGAAGAGAAGGATACGTGAGAAATGAAAGACAATGTAGATGGATGAAAGACACAGGAAAGTGACAAAGAGTAGTGAGAGAGGATCAGAGATCGTACAAGAATGAAGAGTAGATGAATAGAAGAGAAGAAATAGAGATGAATAATAGCCATAGAGTAAGAAATAACTATTTTTTTTTTTTTTAATGATCCCG
>NZ_JAAGPB010000822.1:0-2300 GCF_017104585.1 Burkholderia sp. Ac-20392 | reverse complement strand
GCCTCGATCGCGCGCAGGCCGACCAGCGAGCGTTCGACTTCCTCGTACAGCAGGAACGCGCGCCGCGTCGGCGTGACGCGCGGGCCGTGCCGGTCGAACAGCGCGTAGCCGAGATCGGCTTCGAGCTCCTGGATCTGCCGCGTGACGGCCGGCTGCGAGCGGCCGAGCAGTTCGCCCGCGCCGGTCACGCTGCCGGCCGACATGACCGCGGAAAAGGCTTCGAGTTGATGCAGCTCCATGACACCTTCCGATGATGCGATTTGCGCATTGTAGAAGTGCGAGCATGCGTAATTCATATAATGATTTTTGCTATCGACAGCGCGAAAACTGCGAAGGGCCCGATCGTTGCGATGGTCGGTGGTGCGAGCGTGTGCGTCGGTTGCGACGGGTGACGTGAACGAAACGCCAATCGAATCAACGTGATGCGATCCATGCCGACACAGCGCGCGATGCAGGGCGTTCAGGCGAGCGTTCGCGAGCCCCCGCCTCTTCGCGCCGCGCGCGATATCGATATGCGCAAAACTTCGTTGGATCGTCCTGAACCGGATGGTTACATGCCCTCACTCTTTTCGACTGACTGAAGCTGGGGGACGCATGAACGTTTCGGGGAACGACGCACGCGGCGCATGGCGGCGCGTGCTGGGCACGGTGGCGGCGCTCGCTGCCGCATGGGGCTTGTCGACGGGCGGCGCGCTCGCGGCGGGCGTGTCGGGCGAGCCGGTGGTGATCGGCGTGAGCGGGCCGCTCACGGGGCAGGATGCGCAGTACGGCGAACAATGGAAACGCGGCTTCGATCTCGCGCTCGACGAGATCAACGGCAGCGGCGGCATTCACGGTCGTCCGCTCGCGGTCGACTTCCAGGACAGCCGCAGCGACCCGCGCCAGGCGGTGGCGATCGCGCAGAAGTTCGTCGCTGATCCGCGCATCGCGATCGAGCTGGGCGACTTCTCCAGCGCGACGTCGATGGCCGCGTCGCCGATCTACCAGCGCGGGCAGCTGATCCAGTTCGGCTTCACGAACTCGCATCCGGACTTCACGAAGGGCGGCGACTATCTGTGGAGCACCGCGCTGAGCCAGGCCGAGGAGCAGCCGCTGCTTGCGCGCTACGCGGTGAAGGAGCTCGGCTTCAAGCGGATCGCGGTGCTGTACCTCAATACCGACTGGGGCCGCACCAGCAAGGACATCTTTGCGAAGGCGGTGGCCGGGCTCGGCGCGCAGGTCGTCGCGGCCGAAGGCTATCAGCCGACGGAGAAGGATTTCCGCTCGACGCTCGTGCGGATCGGTGCATCGAAGCCCGATTCGATCGTGCTGATCTCGTATTACGCGGACGGCGCGCAGATCGTGCGGCAGGCGCGCACGTCGGGCGTCACGCTGCCGATCGCGGCAGTCGGCTCCGTGTATTCGCCGAAATTCCTCGAGCTGGGCGGCGCGGCCGTCGACGGCGTCTATACCGAATCGAACTTCTTCCCGGCCGAGCCGCGACCCGAGGTGCAGGCGTTCGTGCAGCGTTATCGCGCGAAATTCCATGCCGATCCCGACTCGTTCGTTGCGCGCGCATACGACGCGCTGATCCTGTCGGCCGAAGTGCTGCGCCGCTACGGCACGACGCGCCAGGCCGCGCACGACGGCTTCGCGAAAATCAGCGACGTGCCGAGCGTGATCTTCGGCAAGGTGCGCTTCGATCCGCAGACGCGCCGCGTCGCGGGCGCACGTACCGTGTATCTCGTCGTGAAGCAGGGGCAGTGGGCGCTGTGGGACGGCGCGAAACCGCAGCTCGCCGCGCGTTGAACCGGAACCTGAACAGCATGCACGCAACGGACGCATCGTGATGGCTTCCTGGCTCGACTACACGCTCAACGGCCTCATCGTCGGCAACATCTACGCGCTGCTCGCGGTCGGGCTCGCGCTGATCTTCGGCGTGTCGCACCTGATCAACTTCGCGCACGGCTCGGTCTACATGGTCGGCGCGTTCATCGGCTGGCTGTGCCTGACGCGCTTCGGGCTGCCGCTGCCGATCGCGCTCGCGGCAGTCGTCGTCGGCTGCGGCGCGCTCGGCGTCGCGATCGAGCGGATCGGGCTGCGGCCGCTGCGTCACGAGATCGGAATAGCGTAGGGTGAGGAAAGAGTGCGTGTGAAGTGAGAGATAATAAGAAAGAATATGAATATGAGAGAAGAACTGTGTGTAGCAAGAGGAAGACGGTAAATAAGAGGAGGGATGAACAATGTAAGAGGACGGAGAAGTAAAATAAAACGGACGAGGTGGAGAAGTGGAAGAGAAGAGTGTAATTTTTTTTTTTTTC
>NZ_JAAGPB010000821.1:0-2515 GCF_017104585.1 Burkholderia sp. Ac-20392 | reverse complement strand
CAGGAGCTGGCGGTGCCGCCCACGGGGGGGCCGGTTGCCAGGTCGGGGGCGGGCCCGCCGGCCGTGCCGAAGCTCACGAGGCCCGCGCATCCGCGCGCGGTCGCCGCGGTCAGCGCGCGTTCGAGCCGGTCGGCCCGTGCGGCAAAGACGGCTTCGACGCCGTCGCCGCGCGCGATGCGCGCCTCGAATGCCATCCCCGTCACGGCGATGACGGGCAACGTGCCGGTGGATTGCGGCGCCACGCGTTACAGCCCGACCGTCACGCGCGTCGTGTTGTCGCGCTTCAGGTTGCGGTAGCGGGCAAGCGCCCACAGCGGGAAGAACTTGCGATAGCCGTGGTAGCGCAGGTAGAACACGCGCGGGAAGCCCGTCGCCGTGAAGCGCGCCTCGTCCCACAGGCCTTCTTCGTTCTGCTCGGCCATCAGGTAGTCGATGCCGCGCGCCACCGCCGGGTTGTTCACCTCGCCGGCCGCCATCAGGCCGAGCAACGCCCACGCGGTTTGCGACGCGGTGCTCGGCGCCTGCTCGAAGCCGCGATAGTTGAGCTTGTAGCTGTCGCCGTCTTCGCCCCAGCCGCCGTCCTTGTTCTGGATCGACAGCAGCCACTGCGCGCCGCGCTTCATGCGCGGATCGTCGTGAGTCAGGCCGGCCGCGTTCAGCGAGCACAGTGCCGTCCACGTGCCGTACACGTAGTTCATCCCCCAGCGGCCATACCAGCTGCCATCCGGCTCCTGTTCCTTGAGCATGTAGTCGAGTGCGCGACGGGCCGGCTCGCTGTTCAGCGGCGTCTCGCCGAGCTGCGACAGCATCGACAGGCAGCGACCCGACACGTCGGCCGTCGGCGGATCGAGCAGTGCGCCGTGATCCGAGAACGGGATGTTGTTCAGGTAGTACTGCGTGTTTTCCGGTTCGAACGCACCCCAGCCGCCGTCGCTGCTCTGCATCCCGACGACCCACTCGCGCGCACGCGCGATCGAATCGCGATACGCATCGTTCTGCTTGAGTTGCTGCGCGCGCTCCATCGCCACCGCGACCACCGCCGTATCGTCGACGTCAGGGTAGTGCGCGTTCGCGTACTGGAACGCCCAGCCGCCGGGCCGCACGTGCGGGCGGCGCGAGATCCAGTCGCCGCGCACGTCGAGGATCTGCAGCGGGCGCAGCCATTCGAGGCCGCGGATCGCGGCATCCTCGGCACGCGCGTCGCGCGTCTCGAGCAGCGCATTCGCGGCGAGCGACGTGTCCCACACCGGCGACAGGCAGGGCTGGCAATACGCTTCGTCCTCCTGCACGACGAGCAGCTTCTCGATCGACTTGCGTGCGATTGCGCGGTTCGGGTGATCTTCCGCGTAGCCGAGCACGTCGTACATCATCACCGAGTTGGCCATCGCCGGATAGATCGCGCCGAGGCCGTCCTCGCCGTTCAGGCGCTCGTCGACAAACGACACGGCCTGGCGGATCGCGCGTTCGCGCGTGTAGTTCGGGAACAGGCCATCGACCGCGCGCAGCGCATGGTCGACCACACGGAAGAACGCGAACCAGCCGGCGCTCTGGTGGCCCTGGCGCGGCAGCAGCCCGGCGTTGACTGGCGGATCGATGAACAGCTCGTCGATGCGCACGCCACGCGGGTTCTTCGCGAGCGGGCGCTTCGCGTTCAGCACGAGCAGCGGCACGATCACGGTACGCGCCCAGTACGACACCTTCGACAGGTGGAACGGGAACCACTGCGGCAGCAGCATGATCTCGACCGGCATCATCGGCACCGCGCGCCACGGAATCGCACCGTACAGCGCGAGCTGGATGCGCGTGAACACGTTCGACATCTCGGCGCCGCCCATCGCGTGGATGGCGCGGCGCGCACGCTGCATGTGCTCGGCGTTCTCGTCGTCGCCGATCACCTTCAGCGCGAAATACGCCTTCACGCTCGCGCTGATGTTCGGCGCGCCGTCGGTGAACAGCGGCCAGCCGCCGTCGGCCTGCTGGATGCGGCGCAGATACTTGCCGATCTTCTGTTCGAGCTCGAGGTTCGGCGTCTCGCCGAGATAGTGGACGAGCAGCACGTATTCGGCGGGAATCGTCGAATCGGCTTCGAGTTCGTAGACCCAGTGGCCATCCGCGTTCTGCGCGGCCAGCAGCGCGTCGGTCGCACGCGCGACGGCCGTATCGACGCCGGCCGGCACGGCGCCGGCGGACAGGGTAGCCATTTCGGTGAGATCGTTCATCGGTCCCTCGCTTATTGTGTCTGGAGCACGTCCGCGGCCAGCTGGCCGGAGCGGATCGCGCCCTCGATCGTGGCGGGCAAGCCGGTGGCAATCCAGTCGCCCGCCAGCACAAGATTGGTCCAGCGCGTACGCACGGCCGGACGTTTCATTTCCTGCGACGGCACCGCCGCAAAACCCGCGCGCGGCTCGACGACGAGCTGCCACGCGGGGATGGTTTCCGGGTTCGCGCCGGTCACGCGCGCGACGTCTTCCCAGATGCGCCGCGCGAGCGTATCGCGCGGCGTGTCGAGCCAGCA
>NZ_JAAGPB010000820.1:0-2508 GCF_017104585.1 Burkholderia sp. Ac-20392 | reverse complement strand
CCCGTCAGCGCGCCGAAGCCGGTCGCGTTACCGAGCGCGGACCCGGCGATCGCGCCGATCCACAACGCGACGCGCGGCACCTTCGCGGCGACATAGCGCAGGCCCACCGCGTCGCGGGCGACGAGCGCGAGATAGCTGAGGGCCGTCGCGGCGAGCGACGCACCCCACTCGCCGGCGGACATGTGACGCAGCTGGCGGATCACCGACCGGTAGTCGACAGATTCCGACAGGTGCTGGAAAACCACGATCAGCAGCAGGCCGATGCCGAGCGCGAGCAGCGGCGACAGCACACGCTCGTTGCGGATCAGCGCCCGGACACGGGCGATCACCGCCTCGGCGCGGCCGGGCGAACCAGAGTGGCGGGAAGACATAGAGTGTTCAGTGGTGGTGCATAGCGTGTCGCGGCGCAAGACGGCCAGGCGGCGACGTATCTGGTTGTTCTGCGTGGGCGGTCGGCCGAAGGAAATGGCAGGCGGCGCCTGGATCAGAACTTACGAGTATACGGAATTTATATTACAGAATCTTTCAGGTTCGGATTGTGCGGATTTGTCGTGCCTTGCACATCAAAATCGCATCAAAAATAGTGCGTCCGACAAACGCAAGGTGCGCATCATACCGGGAACCGTCACGGTTTTTTCATCGGATGAATGACCGGTCGCGGAATTGGGAGAAATTCTCCCGGTCGGGCCGCGTGAACGAGGACGGATTCACGGGCCGGTGCAGCACTTCGGAAATGGGGACGGGTGGATCCGGGTGACGGGGTCCCACCGTCTCCCGCCCCGGGAACACACGGGCCCCATCACTCCGCCCGCTCATGCTCCCCCAACCCGATCGCCTTGTAGTCGTAAGTCGGATAGAACTCCGTCCGGTACGCACCCCACGCCGTATCCTCCAGCACGCGATTGACCTCGCGCAGCCGCGACGCCGGCAGCCGCAGCACGACGATCTGCCCGATCCCCATCGTCACGGTCCAGCTCACCACCTCCACGCCCGGCGGCGGAAATGCCTTGTAGAACCCCTGCTTCGCGAGTTGCGCATTCAGTTCGGCGAGCGGGCGCGACTGGTCGTGTTTCAGGAATACGGTGAGCAGTACCGCATTGTCGGGCGTCGCGGCTGTCGTTCCGGCCGGCACGGTCGACGTCTGGCCGATGGCCGGTACGCTAACGATCGCGGCGCCGGCCAACGCTGCAGCGATTGCAAGGGTTCGAATCGGGAAATACGAAATTGCCGTCATGACGTGACTCCATGGCTTCGTGGCTGGAGCCGCCATCATGCGCCGACGGCCTCATCGCCGCAGTCGGCCGGCCGATGCGGCTATGCGTCGTCCGCGCCGCCGCGTTCGCGCAGCACGTCGATGAACGCACGCAGCTTGGCCGGCACGTGCTTGCGGTTGACGTAGTACAGCCACATCGGCGGCAGCGTGCGGCACGCGCCGGGCAACACCTCGACGAGCGCGCCGTCGCGCAGGTCCTGCTCGATCCGCTCGCGCATGAACGCGAATGCAATGCCGACACCCGCGCGCGCCGCGTCGATCACCGCGTCGGCGTCGTTCGTCACGAACACGCCGTCCGGATCGAGATCGACGTCGCGCTGCCCGTCACGCAACGGCCATTTGTGCAGACGCCCGCTCTCCGAGAACCGGAAACGGATGCACGCATGCCGCTCGAGCTCCGCAATCGACGCCGGCACGCCGTGCCGTGCCAGATAGCCTGGCGACGCCACCAGCGCGCACGTCAACGCCGGCGCGATCCGCACGCCGATCATGCCGGGTTGCAGCCGGTCGGCCAGGCGAATCCCCGCATCGAACCCGTCCTTCGCGATATCGACCAGTTCGTTCTCGTAGCGAATCTCGAGCCGGACTTTCGGGTAGCGCTCGCGGAACGTGGCGAGCACCGGCGCGATCACGAGCGTCCGCGCCAGCGGCAGCGCGGTCACGCGCAACAACCCGTTCGGCTCGCTGCGCGCATCCTTCAGTTCGTCACGTGCCTGCATGACCTGCCGGTACGCAGGCTCGGTCTGCTGCCAGTAACGCTGGCCGGCTTCCGTCAGGCTCACGCCGCGCGTGCTGCGATTGAACAGCTTCACGTTCAGCTCGCCCTCGAGCTGCCCGATCGCGAGGCTGACGGCCGCCGGCGTCAGGCCCAGTGCGGCGGCGGCGCGCGTGAAGTTGCCGGCCGTCGCGACGGTCATGAACACGTGCAGCCCGGCCATCGGATCGCGTCTGCTCATCATTAAAAAAACTTGAAACTCCTTCGAGCGGAATGCGGATTCTCCCATATACCGCAACGGCCTACACTGGCCCTGTCGTCCCACCGGAGCCCCGCATGAACCCGCTCATCGCCGCACTGCCGCTCGCGGCCGCCCGCCGCACGATCGAGGCGGCACTCGCGCATGCCGCCTCGCTGCAGGTCGCCGGCATCGCCGTCGCGATCGTCGATGCCGGCGCGAACCTGCTCGCGTTCGCGCGCACCGACGACTGCTTGCTCGGCGCGATCGATCTCGCGCAAA
>NZ_JAAGPB010000819.1:0-2306 GCF_017104585.1 Burkholderia sp. Ac-20392 | reverse complement strand
CTATTTCCTGTTCACGCTGCTCGCGTCGACGCTCGGCTGCCGGATCGTCCTGTGCGACCCGAAGATGCTGTCCGCCGCGCTGCGCCAGTACCGGCTCGATGCGCTCGCGGTCGTCGCGACCCGGTCGATCGCATGCGACGGGCTGCCCGTCGTCGTGCTCGACCCGGCGCTGGCCGAAGCCGAAGCATCCGGGCCCGACGCGTTCGCGTGGGCCGACGCCGGCGCGCCGCGCGCGCAGATCGTATTCATGACGTCGGGCACGACGAGCGCGCCGAAGCTGGTCGTCTACGACGAAGCGCAACTGGTCGAGAACGCGCTGGCCGTTGGCCGCTATCTGGGCGTGCAGCCCGGTGACGGCGTGCTGTGCATGTTCCCGACGCACTACATGTACGGCTTCTCCACGATGATGAACGGCCTGCTGGCCGGCGCGACCGTCTGGCTCGAACGGGCGTCGCTGACCGCGCACGAGGTGCTCGGCTACCTGGGCAGCGGCCGGATCCGCTTCGTGCCGCTGATCCGCAGCATTGCCGAGCGCGTGTGCGACCTGGCCGAGGTGACGCCGGGCATGCGGTTCGACGGCATCGTCGTGCTCAATGCATCCGACCGCATCTACGCGGCGCAGGTGCGCCGCCTGCTCGCGCTCGGCGCGTGCGTGTGGAACAACTTCGGCCAGACCGAATCGGGGCCGCGGATCTTCGCGCTGCCGCTCACGCCGGACGATCTGCCGCACGTCGATTCGTACTGCTTCGAGGGCGTCCTCGCGCCGGGCCGACCGATCGATCCGCGCATCGAGCTGTCGATCGTCGACGCGCAGGGCCGGCCGTGCGCCCCCGGCGAGCCCGGCCATCTGCTTTACCGCACGCCGTATGCGATGCACGGCTATCTGCTGCCGGACGGCAGCCTGCAGCGGTTCACGACGCTGGAATCCGGCGACCTGGTGTTCCGCCGCGACGACGGCGTGGTGTTCTGGGTCGGCCGCCGGGACGAGACGGTCAAGTGCAACGGCCGGCTGATCAACGTCAGCCTGCTGCACCAGCATTTCGACGCGTTCGACGACATCGCCAAGAGCTATTTTCTCGCCGATCCGCAGACCGGCGCGCTGACGGTGTTCGTCGTGCCCGGCCTGACGCCGGCCGGTGCGGAGGTGGATTTCAAGGCGCGCATCCTGAGCCGCTACCGGGCCGCGTTCCCGTTGTATCCGCGCATCGCCGACGTGCTGTTCGTCGACGACCTCCCGGTCACGAGCACCGGAAAGATCTCATTGCGTCTCCTGCGCGAAAGCGCGTGACCGCGGCCTGAACCTGGAGCCCACGATGTCCGACCGCACGACCCGCTTCGATTCCTCGGCCGTGAGCGAAGCGCTTTCGTACGATGCCCGCTATGCGCATGTGCTGCCGACGGGCGTGGCCAGCTACGCGGCGTTCCGCTCGCTGGTCGCGATCGAGACGGCCGACGACCTGAAGCGGCGCGTGCTGGACCGTCTCGATCACGACGGTCTGGCCGGCGCGACGTTCTACACCACGTCGGGCACGAGCGGCGAGGTCAAGCTGCTGCTCAACGCGCCGGCGCGCAAGCGGCCCGACACGACCTATGGCCGGGCGCTCGCTAACGCGCTGGCGGGAACGGCGCTCGCGCCGACGGACCGGGTGGCGAACCTGTTTACCGCCGGCGGTTTTTCCACGCTGTACGACGGCGTGAACCGGCTGCTGGAAGCGATCGGCGCGAACGTACTCCCGATCGGGCGGCTGGATGCCTACGGCGCCGATTTGCCCGCGATGCTGAACCTGATCGGCCGCGCCCGCCCCAACGTCCTGGTCGGTACGCCGACGAGCGTGCTGCAATGCCTGCGGCTGCTCGACGCGCACGGTGTCGATCTCGACGTCACGAAGATCCTCTACACCGGCGAGGCGTTCAACGAGCGCAAGCGCGCGATCGTGCGGCGGCGCTGGCGCGATGCCGCGTTCTTCGGGCTGTACGGCGCCACCGAAACGGGTTTTCTCGGCTATCACACGCCGCGCTGCGCGGAAGGGCATTACCACGTGCTCGACGACTGGTTCTTCCTCGAGGAGGAGGACGGGCAGCTCCTCGTGACGAGCCGCGCGAACCCCGGCCTCGCGATGCTGCGCTACCGGCTCGGCGATCGCGTGCGCGTCGGGCCGTCGGTGCGCTGCACGTGCGGCGCGGGCGGCTCGGTCGTCGTGCTGCAGGGCCGCGCGGATCAGCGCTTCAAGTTCGCGGGCAACCTGGTCAGCACCGAGCTGCTGGCGCAGCGGCTGGCGGCGTGCGTCGGCCGGCCGCTCGATTGA
>NZ_JAAGPB010000818.1:0-227 GCF_017104585.1 Burkholderia sp. Ac-20392 | reverse complement strand
GAAAAAAAAAAATAACTACTACATTATATTGAAGTTATTTATTGATAATGTCACGATAACTAATAATAATATTCGCTATGTACACTGCTCAATCGTCTCTGCAATCTTTGAGACTTATTCTGTGTGTCGCCAGCTACAGCTGTAGATTACTTAGTCTGGTATGAGTCTGGCTTTCTACATATTGTTCGTCTGTTCGATATGTGTTGTGAGGTTATACGTTTCTAGAA
>NZ_JAAGPB010000817.1:0-2444 GCF_017104585.1 Burkholderia sp. Ac-20392 | reverse complement strand
CCATCATCCCCCCGTCAGACCCCGATGCCCAGCAGCGCCAGCGCGCCGAGCACGACGAACAGCACGGCCGCGATGCCGTGCACGAGCTTCGTCGGCAGGCGGTGCGCGAAGCGGTCGCCCAGCAGGATCGCGGGCACGTTCGCGAGCATCATCCCGAACGTCGTGCCGGCCACGACACCGATGTAGTCCTGGAAGCGCGCGGCCAGCGCGACGGTCGCGATCTGCGTCTTGTCGCCCATTTCCGCGAGGAAGAATGCAACGAGGGTCGCACCGAACACGCCGAGCCGCGAACGGTTGGCATTGGCTTCGTCGGCATCGAGCTTGTCCGGCACTAGGATCCACAACCCCATCGCGATGAACGAGAACGCGAGCGCCCAGCGCATGATCGACGGAGTGACGAGCACGCCGAGCCATTCGCCGAGCGCGCCGGCGAAACCATGGTTCACGAGTGTCGCGACGAGTACGCCAAGAATGATCGGCACCGGCTTGCGATAGCGCGCGGCCAGGACGAGGGAAAGCAGTTGGGTCTTGTCGCCGATTTCAGCGAGGGCGACGGCGCCGGTGGAGATCAGGAAGGCTTGGGACACGGATGGGGTTCCACGGGCCGATGTTGTGCGTGCGAGCGACGATCCACGGCGCGCCGGGCCCTGATGCGGCGCACTGTGAACCATCGGTCTCGCCAGGCCTAGGTGGCTGCGTCCGCCATGGCCGTACGGCCAAGTCTGTTGACGGACGCCTCCGTCACGATGCGCGCCGGGAGCGCGGGACATCGAGCGGAGCGGCTACTCCCCAATGAGCGGCGAATTCTAGCACGGCGCGTCGCGCGCGGGAAAGCCGTTGGCGGGCGCTGCGCCTGGCGTCGGGGCGGGATCGGCGTACGGCCATCTCCGGCGGTACGGGAGCCCCGGCAGGCGCGGTGGCGGATGCCCGCGCCAGCCGGGAAATGCGCCCGGAACGCCGTTACGCGGCCTGGCGGCGTGCCGCGCCGCGCTCGTGGACGAGTTTGCCGGCCGCATAGGTGCGATACACCGCGCGGTCGTCGCCGAGCAGCGCGAATGCGAACAGCAGCTCCTCGAGCGAATTCGCGCGCTTCGTGCGGCGTGCGAGCAGCGGCGTGGCCTGCGGATCGAGCACGACGAAGTCGGCCTCGGTACGCGGCGCGAGCGTCCCGACCGTATCGGTGAGGTCGAGTGCCTGCGCGGCGCCGGCCGTCGCTAGCCAGAACATCCGCGTCGCGGTCAGGTGGTGGCCAGACAGCCGCGCGACCTTGTGCGCTTCGTTCATCGTCTGCAGCATCGAGAACGACGTGCCGCCGCCGACGTCGGTGGCGAGCGTGACGGGCACGTCGTATTCACCGGCCTTGTCGAAATCGAACAGCCCGCTGCCGAGGAAGAAGTTCGACGTCGGGCAGTGTGCGACGACCGTGCGCGTCTCGGCCATCCGGCGGCGGTCCTCGTCGTCGAGGTGGATGCAGTGGCCGTACACCGCGCGCGGGCGCAGCAGCCCGTAGCGGTCGTAGATGTCGAGATAGCTGCGATGGCCGGGGAACAGCTCGGCCACCCATTTCACCTCGTCGACGTTCTCCGCGACGTGGCTCTGCACGAACACGTCCGGATGGCGCCGCGCGAGTTCGCTGCACGCCTCGAGCTGCGCCTCGGTCGACGTCGGCGCGAAGCGCGGCGTGAGCGCGTACATCTGGCGGCCCTTGCCGTGCCAGCGGCCGATCAGCTCCGCGCTGTCGTCGTAACCCGATTGCGCGGTATCGCGCAGGAATTCGGGGCAGTTGCGGTCCATCAGCACCTTGCCCGCGATCATCCGCAGGTCGCGCGCGTCGCTCGCCGAGAACAGCGCATCGGCCGACTGCTTGTGCACCGTGCAGTAGACGAGCGCGCTCGTCGTGCCGCAGGCGAGCAGTTCGTCGACGAAGAAGTCGGCGACTTCGCGCGCATGCTCGGGATCGCCGAACTGGCGCTCGGTCGGGAACGTGTACTTGTCCAGCCACGGCAGCAGACCCGGCGCCGGCGACGCGATCATGTCCGTCTGCGGATAGTGGATGTGCGTGTCGATGAAGCCGGGCACGATCAGCTTGTCGCGCAGGTCATGGACGATCGCGTCGCGCGCGAGCGTCGCGGCGAGCTGCGTGTACGGGCCGGCCGCGACGACCTTGCCGTCGTCGACGATCAGGAGGCCGTCGGTCTCGTAGTTCGCGGCCTGGCTCGATTGCGCCGGGTCGCCGTTGAAGGTCAGCAGCTGGGAACGAAAAGCGGTTTGCGTCATGACGAATGGTCCTGCATCAAGGTAAGGCGAACAGAAGAAAACGAGCGACGCCGCACGAGGGCAAGGCGGCGCCTGGCGAGCGGGTGCGGCACGTGGCGTGCGGCACGACCGGATGCGATTGCGCGGGCGGACGTGGCGGCCGAAGCCGCCAGCGAGTGGTTGCCGGA
>NZ_JAAGPB010000816.1:0-2694 GCF_017104585.1 Burkholderia sp. Ac-20392 | reverse complement strand
CCTGCGCTGCCGGCCGATGCCGGCGCGTCCGGCGGCGTGCGGATCGTGCGCACGCGGCCGAAGGTCGTGCTGCTGTGGGCGTCGCAGACCGGCAACATCGAATCGTTGACCGAGGACTACGCGACGCAGCTGATGAACGCGGGCTTCGAGATCCGTACCGCGTGCATGTCCGACTATCCGGTGGCGTCGCTCGCCGGTGCGCAATATGTGCTGCTGATGACGAGCACGTTCGGCGACGGCGACGCGCCCGACAACGGCAGCGAATTCTGGGAAGCGCTGCAGGCCGGCAGCGCCGCGCGCCTCGACGGCGTGCACTTCGCGGTGCTCGCGTTCGGCGATCGCAACTACGACCAGTTCTGCGGCCATGGCCGCCGGCTCGATGCGCGGCTCGCGGAGCTCGGCGCGGCGCGTCTCTGCGCACGCGTCGATTGCGACGTCGAATTCCAGCGCGATGCCGACCAGTGGCTCGAACGCGTCGTTGCGCGGATCAAGGAGGCCGATGCCGCGCTGCACGCGGTGCCGACCGGCGGGATGAGCCCGTCGGGGCTGCTGCCGACGAAGGCGCATCCGGCGCCGTCGAAGCTCGTCGCGAACCTGCGGCTCAACCGTCCGGGCGCGGCCAAGGACACGCGCTACGTGTCGCTGTCGACCGAAGGCGCGAACCTCGAATACGAAACCGGCGACGCGCTCGGCGTGTGGCCGACCAATTGCCCGGAGCTGGTCGACGAACTGCTGTCCGTCACCGCGCTGAAGGCCGATGCGCCCGTCGCGGTGGCGGGCGTCGGCGACGTGCGCCTCGGCGATGCGCTCGCCCGTCACTTCGACATCACGCGCCCGCACCCGGACACGCTCGCCTTCATCGCGTCGCGCAGTGCGAACGGCGCGTTGAAGTCGCTGCTCGGCGACGACCGCAAGGGCGACCTGAAGCAATGGCTGTGGGGGCAGCAGCTCGCGGACGTGCTGCACGAGTTTCCGGTCGAGCTGTCGGGCACGGAGCTGGTCGGGATGCTCAAGCGCATGCAGCCGCGCCTCTATTCGATCGCGTCGAGCCCGAGCGCGCACCAGGGCGAGGTCCACCTGACCGTGTCGGCCGTGCGCTATCACAACGGCCGGCGCGCGCGCAAAGGCGTTGCGTCGACGTTCCTCGCCGATCGCGCGGACGACGGCCGCGTGCCGGTGTTCGTGCAGAAGTCCGCGCATTTCCGGCCGCCGGTGAACGGCGACGTGCCGATCGTGATGGTCGGCCCCGGTACCGGCGTCGCGCCGTTCCGCGGCTTCCTGCACGAGCGGCAGGCGCGCGGCGCGCGCGGGCGGAACTGGCTGTTCTTCGGCGAGCAGCACGCGCAGACCGACTTCTACTACGGCGACGAACTCGGCGCGATGCACGACAGCGGCTTCCTGACGCGGCTCGATCTCGCGTTCTCGCGCGACCAGGCCGACAAGATCTACGTGCAGGACCGGATGCGCGAGCAGGGCGCCGAGCTGTTCGCGTGGCTGGAAGAAGGCGCGCACTTCTACGTGTGCGGCGATGCCGCCCGGATGGCGAAGGACGTCGACACGGCGCTGAAGGCGGTGGTCGCCGAGCACGGC
This sequence comes from Burkholderia sp. Ac-20392, assembly GCF_017104585.1. Lineage (NCBI taxonomy): Bacteria > Pseudomonadati > Pseudomonadota > Betaproteobacteria > Burkholderiales > Burkholderiaceae > Burkholderia > Burkholderia sp. Ac-20392. Next base: position 1,104 of record NZ_JAAGPB010000816.1, on the reverse strand, counting down.
GGGATGTCGGACGAAGCCGCGAACGATTACGTCGCACGGCTTTCGAAGGCGCGCCGCTACATGCGGGACGTGTACTGAACGCGCGGAGCGGCGGCGTGCCGTTCGCCGCTCCGCCTCTCTGCTGGCAGGTTACTGCTGCCGCTCCCACGCGTGCGCCTGTTCGGCACGCACGAACGCTTCCGACGATTCAGGCAGCAGGTTGCGGAACGCGCCGCCGTCGCTGTCGATCACGTCGACCATCTTCGCGATCATTTCCTCCGGGTCGTGCTGTTCGAGCGGGAACGTCAGCCGTTCTGGCGTCACGGTATGCACGGCCGGATCGCGCCAGCGTCGCGTCGTTTCCATCATCCGGTCGTTGAAGCCCGTGCTGTACGGGCCGGGGTTCACGACCGCGACCTTGATCCCGTGCGGCGCCAGTTCCGCCTGCATCGCCTCGGCCACCGATTCGACCGCGTGCTTCGACGCGCAATAGGCGCCCGTGAACGGCCCCGTGATCAGGCCCGCGATCGACGACACGAACACGATCTTGCCGTGCCGGCGCGCGAGCATGCCGCGCGCGATCTGCTGCGTGAGTTCGAGCGGCCCGAACACGTTGACGTCGAACAGCTCGCGGACGATCTCGACCGGCAGGTCCACCAGCGCGCCGGCTTCGCCGACGCCTGCGTTGTTCACGAGCACGTCGATGTCGAGCTCGGCCGCGCGGGCGCGATCGTGAGGCGACGTCACGTCGAGCTTGATCGCGCGCAGCGCGGTGCCGCGCTGCGCGGCGGCGGCCGTCAGTGCGTCGATCTCGGCGGTGACGCGTACGCCGGCCGTCACGTCGTGACCGCGTTCGGCGAGGCGCAGCGCGACTTCGCGGCCGAAGCCGGTGCCTGCGCCGGTGATGAGGATGCGTTTCTGAGCCATGTGCTTACCTTGTGGAGTGGAACGTTGCCGGAAAGCGGTCGCGGCAGTGCTGCGCGATCGCGGTGTCTTCATCGACGCGGCCGCCCGAGATGCCGATCGCGCCGACGCAGCGCCCGTCGCCGTCGACGAGCGGTTCGCCGCCGCCGAACGTGACGAGCCCGCCGTGGCTGTGTTCGATGCCGCGCAGCGGGCCGTCGC
>NZ_JAAGPB010000815.1:0-2694 GCF_017104585.1 Burkholderia sp. Ac-20392 | reverse complement strand
GTTCGAGCTGGCCGCGCAGCGCGACCCGGCCGACCCCGCACTGCTGGATCAGCCGGCCCGGCGTGCGCGGCTGGGCGCCGCTTTCCAGGAACGCATGCGCGGTGCCCAGCGTCGGGTGGCCGGCGAACGGCAGTTCGCCCTCCGTCGTGAAGATCCGGACGCGGTAGTCGGCTTCCGGATCGGTCGGCGTGCAGACGAACGTCGTTTCCGACAGGTTCGTCCAGCGGGCGATCGCGAGCATGTCGTCGTCGCCGAGCGAATCGGCGTCGAACACCACGGCGAGCGCGTTGCCCTTGAACGGCACCGCCGTGAACACGTCGACCTGCTTGAAGCGGACCCGATGACCGGACATCGCGGTGCGTCCGTTACGCCACTTCGGCGATCAGCTCGATCTCGACGCACGCGCCGAGCGGGATCTGCGCCACGCCGAATGCCGAGCGCGCGTGCTTGCCTGCGTCGCCGAACACTTCCGCGATCAGTTCCGACGCGCCGTTCGTCACGACGTGCTGTTCGGTGAAGTCGAGCGTCGAGTTGACGAGGCTCATCAGCTTGACGATGCGCGTGACCTTGTTCAGGTCGCCGGTGTGCGCGTGCAGCGTCGCGAGCAGGTCGATCGCGATCGAGCGGGCGGCGGCCTTGCCGTCTTCCGTCTGCAGATCCGCGCCGAGCTTGCCGGCCCAGACCTTGCCGTCCTTCTTCGCGATGTGGCCCGACAGGAAGACCGTGTTGCCGGTCTGCGCGCTCATCACGTAGGCGGCGGCCGGTGCGCCGGCGGTCGGGAGCTCGATACCGAGCGACTTGAGTTTGTCGTAGACGTTAGCCATGTATTCGATTCCTCGTAGAGAGTCGTGACAGGAAAAAGGGGATCAGAGGCGCTCGCGCAGCAGCTTGCCGAGGCGCGCGACGCCTTCCTCGATCTTCTCGGGCGGCACCGTCACGAACGACAGGCGCAGCGTGTTCTGTTGCGCGTTGTCCGCGAAGAACGGTGCGCCCGGCACGAAGGCGACGTGGTTGTCGACGGCCGTGGCGAGCAGCTTCATGCTGTCGATCTGCGCGGGCAGGTTCACCCAGATGAACATCCCGCCTTCCGGGCGGTTCCACGTGATGCCTTCCGGCATGTGGCGTTCGAGCGCGGCGAGCATCGCGTCGCACTGCGCGCTGTACAGTTCGCGGATCGTCGGGATGTGTTCGTCGAGGAAGCCGTCCTTGATCACTTCGTGCGCGATGCGCTGCGTGAGCGTCGGCGTGTGCAGGTCGGTGGCCTGCTTGGCCTGCACGAGCTTGAAGTGGAGCTCCTCGGGCGCAATGATGTAGCCGATCCGCAGGCCCGGTGCGAGCACCTTCGAGAACGTGCCGAGGTGCACGATGTGATCGGGCGCCATCGACAGCATCGTCGGCAGCGGCTCGCCGCGGTAGTTCAGCGCGCCGTACGGATCGTCTTCCAGCACCGGGAACGGGCTCGACTGCGCGAACGCGGCGAGCGCGCGGCGGCGCTCGACGGGCAGGCGGCGGCCGGTCGGGTTCTGGAAGTTCGGCTGCGCGTACAGCAGGCGCGCGCCTTGCGTAAGTTCGGGCGTGAGGCCGTCCGGCAGCAGGCCCTGCTCGTCGGTCGGCACCTGCACGTAGCGCGGCTCGTACAGCGAGAACGACTGCAGCGCGCCGAGGTAGGTCGGGGTTTCGACGAGGATCGGGCTGCCCGGATCGACGAGCGCCTTGCCGAGCAGGTCGAGCGCCTGCTGCGAGCCGGTCGTGATCAGCACCTGCGACACGCGCACGCTGTAGCGCTCGGCGATCCATTCGCGCAGCGGCAGGTAGCCTTCGGTCGCGCTGTACTGGAGCGCGGCGGCCGGCGCGTCGCGCAGCACGCGATCGGCGGCGGCGCGCATGCGCTCGGCCGGGAACGTGGCAGGGGCGGGCAGGCCGCCGGCGAACGAGATGACCTCGGGGCGTTCCGTGACCTTCAGGATTTCGCGGATTGCAGAGCTCGTCAGCTTGCGTGCGCGTTCGGAAAGCTGCCAGTGCGGCGGATGCAGGTCGCTCGGATTCATAGTCTCCTCGTTCGGATATCGTGGTCAGTCAAGAAAGGTCGTTCGGGCAAATCGCTTCGACGCTGCCGGGTGGGCAGGCACGAGCGCGATCGAGCCTTCGCGGCCGGGTGGGCAAAACCGATCAGGCAAAACGTCCATTATGGCGCAGCTGTTCAGCCGGCGCGAGCCGGTTGCGCGGCGGTGGCGACCGCCGAGCGGCGCCCGAGCATCACGGTCGCGATCACCGCGGCCGCGAACAGCCACGTCGACGGCGTGACCGTTTCGCCGAACAGCAGCGCGGAAAAGGCGATCGTGAAGAAAATCTGCAGCAATTGCACCTGGCCGACGCGTGCGATGCCGCCCATCGCGAGCCCCGCATACCAGGCAAAAAAGCCGATGAATTGCGAAAAGAGGGTCACGTAGCCGAATGCGAGCCACGTGCGCAGGGCGAGCGGGCCCGGATGCGCGGCATGCTGCATCCACGCGAGCCAGCCGACCGGCAGCACGAGGAACGGCGCGGACACGACGAGCGCCCAGCAGATCACCTGCCAGCCGCCGATCTGGCGCGCGAGGCGCGCGCCTTCCGCATAACCGAGCGCGCCGATACCGACCGCGACCAGCATCAGCGCGTCGCCGGCCTGCACGGTGCCGCCGCCGTCGCGCAGCG
>NZ_JAAGPB010000078.1:0-24519 GCF_017104585.1 Burkholderia sp. Ac-20392 | reverse complement strand
GCTTGGCTGCCGGACGCGCGGCGACCGGGGTCGCGCGCCTGACCGGCGCTTTTCTGGCCGTTGCCATCTTGCCTCCTACCTGACGGATCGGTCAGTGGAACGCACCGCGCTCATACGCGACGCCATTCGGTCGATCCGCCCGGTTTGTCTTCAAGTGCGACACCGGTCTCGAGCAGTTCCGCCCGGATCCGGTCCGCTTCGGCATAGTCCTTCGCTTGCTTCGCCGCGACACGCGCGGCGATCTTCGCTTCGATCTCGTCGGCGGCGAGCCCGCCCGCCTGCGCGGCGCCGGACGCCTGCTGCAGGAACGCGCGCGGTTCGCGGCCCAGCAGGCCGAGCAGGCCCGCCAGCTGTTTCAGTTGCCGCGCGAGCGAAGCGTCGCGCGTGCGGTTCACCTCACCCGCCAGCTCGAACAGCGTCGCCACCGCAACCGGCGTGTTGAAGTCGTCGTTCATCGCGGCCGCGAAACGCTGCGCGTGCGGCTCGTTCCAGTCGAGCGCGAGCGTGTCGGCTTCAACATCTTTCAGTGCGGTGTAGAGACGCGTGAGCGACGCGCGCGCATCGTCGAGATGCACGTCGCTGTAATTGAGCGGCGAACGGTAGTGCGTGCGCACGATGAAGAAGCGCATGACTTCGGCATCGTAGCGCTCGAGCACTTCGCGGATCGTGAAGAAGTTGCCGAGCGATTTCGACATCTTCTCGTTGTCGACCTGCACGAAGCCGTTGTGCATCCAGTAATTGACGAACGTCTGGCCGGTCGCGCCTTCGCTCTGCGCGATCTCGTTCTCGTGGTGCGGGAATTGCAGATCCTGCCCGCCACCGTGGATGTCGAAATGCTCGCCGAGCAGCGTGCAGCCCATCGCCGAGCACTCGATGTGCCAGCCCGGGCGACCCATCCCGTACTTCGACGCCCACGACGTGCCTTCCGGATCTTCCGGTTTCGCGCGTTTCCACAGCACGAAATCGAGCGGATCTTCCTTCGCGTCGTTCGCGGCGACGCGCTCGCCCGCGCGCAGATCGTCGAGCGACTTGCCCGACAGCTTCCCGTAGTTCGCGAACTTGCGCACCGAGTAATTAACGTCGCCGTCGGTCGCCTGGTACGCGTAGCCGTTCGTCTCGAGCGTCTCGATCATGCCGAGCATCTGCGGAATGAACTCGGTCGCGCGCGGCTCGATGTCGGGCCGCTGTATGCCGAGCGCGCTTTCATCGTCGTGCATCGCGCCGATGAACCGGTCGGTCAGCGACTTGATCGTCTCGCCGTTCTCGACCGCACGGCGAATGATCTTGTCGTCGATGTCGGTAATGTTGCGCACATACGTGACCCGGTAACCGATCGCACGCAACCAGCGCTGGACGAGGTCGAATACGACCAGCATGCGCGCGTGGCCCACGTGACAATAGTCGTATACGGTGATTCCGCATACGTACATCCGCACTTCGCCGGACTGGCGCGGCACGAAAACTTGCTTGTCACGCGCGAGCGTGTTGTAGATGCGCAGTGATTCCATAGAGATGAACCGTGAGCCGAAGGAAACCGCCCTGGCGAAGCTCGCCCAGCATGCGAAACGGACGGACCATCTGCTGCGGCACCAGGCCGAGCGTCCTCGATATCACATGGGGCGGTCAGGCTGCAAGCACAGCGGTGACGGCCACGAGAGGCAAAGAAAGACTGTCTGACGCTCGCCGGAACGCGCAGACGTTTTGTTAGAATGGCTCGGAGTATAACATTCCGATTTACGCCTATGAAACCTCATCGCGGCCGCGCGCAGAGCGCTGCGACCCTCGTTGCGACCACCGTCATGGGCGTCGCGCTGACGCTTTTCGCGGTCCCCGCGGCGCATGCGCAGAAGGCCCCGGCCACCGCCGACGGCACCCCCGAAATCGATGCGTCGATCGCCGGCAAGCAGTGGAAGCAGGCGCTCGCGCAGCTCGACGCGCGCATCGCATCGAACCCGCACGACGTGCAGGCGCAGTTCAAGCGCGGCACCGTGCTGGCCCGCCTGAACCGCGATGACGACGCGATCCAGCAGTTCGTCGCGATCACGCAGGCGTACCCCGAACTGCCCGAGCCGTACAACAACCTTGCGGCGCTTTACGCGAAGCATGGCCGTTACGACGAAGCGCGCACCGCGCTCGTCACCGCCACGCAATCGAACCCGAGCTACTCGCTCGCGTACGAGAACCTCGGCGATCTCTACCTGCGCCTCGCGGCCGAGTCGTACAAGCGTGCGCAATCGCTTGGCCGCACGAGCGGCGCGACCGCGCAGCGCCTCGCCGATCTCCAGAAGATCGTGTCGCCGCCGAAGGCCGCGCCGAACGCCCGCGCCGCCGCACCGGCCACGCGCGACTACAGCGACCGCGCAGCCGCGAACGTGGGCACCACCACGCTGCCGTTGTCGCCGACGTTCCAGTTCAGCGGTCCGTCGGGCGCACTGGCGGCACCGTACGTCGCGCCGTCGCAATAAGCGGCGCGGCCTTCTTTCCCTCCCAACCTGAGGATCGCAATGAAACGTCTGTTGCTGGCGCTTGGCGGCGCCGCCCTTCTCGCGACCGCGACCGCACCTGCGTTCGCGCAATCGGCTACCGCGCACCCCGTCGTGCAGCTGAAGACCTCGCAGGGCGACATCCGCGTCGAGCTCTACCCGGAGAAGGCGCCGAAGTCCGTCGCCAACTTCCTCGATTACGTGAAGGCCGGCCAGTACAACGGCACGATCTTCCATCGCGTGATCAAGGGCTTCATGATCCAGGGCGGCGGCTACAAGACCAACTTCGAGGAGAAGCCGACCCGCGCGCCGATCCCGCTGGAAAGCCGCAATGGTCTGAAGAACCTGACGGGCACGATCGCGATGGCACGCACGAGCGATCCGAACTCGGCCACCGCGCAGTTCTTCATCAACACGGTCGACAACAGCGGCCTCGACTACCCGAACCCGGACGGCAACGGCTATGCGGTGTTCGGCAAGGTCGTGTCGGGTCTCGACGTCGTGAAGAAGATCGAAGGCGTCGCGACGACCTCGCGCGGCCCGATGCAGGACGTGCCCGCGCAACCGATCTTGATCGAATCGGCCAGCATCGTCTCGAAGTAAGAACCTGCCGGCACGTCCGGCGCCTCACGCGGCCGCGTCGCACGACCGGCCGCGTGCCATTTAAACCGCCTCACCGAAGGAATTCATCATGGTTGAACTGCATACGAACCACGGCGTGATCAAGCTCGAGCTCGACGCCGCGAAGGCACCGAAGACGGTCGAGAACTTCCTGAACTACGTGAAGAAGGGTCACTACGACGGCACCGTGTTCCATCGCGTGATCAACGGCTTCATGATCCAGGGCGGCGGCTTCGAGCCGGGCCTGAAGCAGAAGCCGACCGATGCGCCGATCGACAACGAGGCGAACAACGGCCTGAAGAACGACAACTACACGGTCGCGATGGCGCGCACGAACGATCCGCACTCGGCGACCGCCCAGTTCTTCATCAACGTGAACGACAACGACTTCCTGAACCACTCGTCGCCGACGCCGCAAGGCTGGGGCTACGCGGTGTTCGGCAAGGTCGTCGAAGGCCAGGACGTGGTCGACAAGATCAAGGGCGTCAAGACGGGCAACGCTGGTTTCCACCAGGACGTGCCGGCTGACGACGTCGTGATCGAGAAGGCCGTCGTGGTCTGACGCGCAGTATACGGAGGCACTTCGATGTTGCAGGAGAGTCCGCCGCGAAGCGTCTCCGCGGGCGTGCCGGGCGAGCGCGAATACGCGCAAGCCGCACGCCCGTTCCTGTTTCTCTCCGATCTGCACCTGAGCGAAGCGATTCCGAAGACGGTCGCCGCGTTCGAGCATTTCGTGAAATACACCGCCGACAGCGCCGACTCGGTGTTCATCCTCGGCGACCTGTTCGAATACTGGATCGGCGACGATATCCTCGACGACGATCCGTTCGCGGCACGCATGGCCGCGCTGATGCACACGTTCTCGGAGCGCGGCATTGCGCTCTACGTGATGCACGGCAACCGCGATTTCCTGCTCGGCCGGCGCTTCATGAAGGCAGCCGGCGCGATGCTGCTCCCTGATCCTTCGCTGATCATGGCGTTCGGCCAGCGCATCGTGCTCGCGCACGGCGACGCGCAATGCACGGCCGACCGCGGCTACCAGGTGTTCCGCCGCTTCGCACGCAACCGCGTCGCGCAATGGCTGTTTCTCGCGTGGCCGTTCCGCTGGCGCCGCGCACTCGCGCAGCGCATGCGCTCGAACAGCGAAGCAGGCCGGACGCGCCCTGCTTCGGCGATTTACGATGTCACGCGTGAAGGCGTGGCCACGCTGTTCCGGAAAAGCCGCGCGAGCGTGATCATTCACGGCCATACGCACCGCCCCGCGCGGCACATGGAACCGGGCGGCATCCGCTGGGTGTTGCCCGACTGGGATCTCGACCACGGCAAGCCGCGCGGCGGCTACCTGCGCGTCGACGCGGAAGGCATCCACGCGATGCCGCTCGACTGACGCGGTCGCATCGGCCGGCAATCGCCGGCCTCCATCGCATTACGCCTGGCGTTCGACCGACTTGCCTTCCAGCACGGCCGACAGCCGGCGCAGATCGAGGCGCGCCGCGTCGGCGCCCTGCAGCGTTTCCAGATGCGTGCCAAGCCGCTCGAGCGCGGCGACGATCTCGTCGACGCGGCGGCTTTCCTTCGCCGCGTGATCGATCAGCCCATGAATCGCGAGCGACATCGGATCATCGGCATTCGGCGTGATCCCGTATGCGCAGAACGCTGCACGTTCGGGCTGCGGCTTCGGCTGTGCCGGCATCACGACGCGCGCCGGATTGCCCACCGCCGTGCCGCCTGCCGGCACCGGCTTCACGACGACCGCGTTCGAACCGATCTTCGCACCCGCACCGACCGTGAAGCCGCCGAGCACCTTCGCGCCCGCACCGACGATCACGCCCGCCTCGAGCGTCGGGTGGCGCTTGGCGCCGCGCGTGAGCGACGTGCCGCCCAGCGTCACGCCCTGATAGATCGTGCAATCGTCGCCGACGATTGCCGTCTCGCCGATCACGACACCCATCCCGTGATCGATGAACACGCGCCGGCCGATCGTCGCGCCGGGGTGGATCTCGATCCCCGTCAGGAACCGGCCGGCCTGCGACGCGAAACGCGCGAGCCAGTAGCGCTTCGCGCGCCAGCATGCGTGCGCGAAACGATGCAGCAAGAGCGCATGCAACCCCGGATAACAGGTCAGCACTTCCCATGCACTGCGAGCGGCGGGATCCCGCTCGCGAATCGTTGCAACGTCTTCGCGCAGTCTCGTGAACATGATGTGGTCTGGGAAAAGGCCGGCGCGCATCGCCGGCAATGACCGGCCGTTATCGCGCCGGGTAATTTACTTATGACGTTTGGCGATTGTAGGGCGAGTCGCGCACGGCCGCACGAGCCCGCGAGTTCACCCCGCCGCCGGCGCGGGTATTCGGGCGAAACGCTTGCTGTTGCTGGGTTTGCGGGGTGGTCGACCGGATGGAACGAGCGGCCCCGGCGCTTCCGGCGGCCGACCCGGCACCTGCCGATGGGACGATTGCCCCATGCGCGGAGACATTCGGCCCCGCGCGCCGGCCGCTTACGCGTCGCCGTCGGGCTTGCCCGATTTCAGCAGGATGTGCTTCGCGACGCCGCGCAGGATGTTGACCTCCTCGCGCTCGAGACCCGTGCGCGCGAACAGGCGCCGCAGCCGCGGCATCAGCTTCTTCGGGTTGCGCGGATCGAGGAAGTCGAGTGCGATCAGTGCGTTCTCGAGGTGTACGTACATCCGCTCGATCTCGTCGCTCTGCGCAAGCGTGCCGGCTTCGCCCGACGGTTGCGCCGACGGCTCGCTCGCGTGCTCGAGAAACGCGACACGCAGTTCGTACGCGAGCACCTGCACGGCCTGCGCGAGATTCAGCGAGCTGTAGGCCGGGTTCGCCGGGATATGCGCCAGCGCGCTGCACTGCTCGACATGCTCGTTCGCGAGGCCCGTGCGCTCGTTGCCGAACACGAGCGCGATGTCGCCGGTGCCGACCTGTGCGCACGCCTGCGTGGCAGCGGCACGCGGCGCCAGGCGCGGCGGCCCGTATTCGCGCGTGCGCGCAGTCAGCGCGATCGACCAGTGAACACCGGACAGCGCGTCGCCGAGCGTCGGCACGACATGCGCGGACGCGAGGACGTCGTCCGCGCCGCTGGCCATCGCGATCGCCTCGGGATCGCTCTGGACGTGCGGCACGCGCGGCGCGACCAGCACGAGACGCGAGAAGCCCATCGTCTTCAGCGCGCGGGCGGCCGCCCCGACATTGCCGGGATGGCTCGGCTCGACGAGCACGAAACGGGTGGACGTGAAGCCGCCGGACGGCGGCCGGGACGAGGCCGCGCCCGGCTCGGACGGCGCGGCGGTGATCTGCGGGGTTTCCACTACGATACGACTCGGTTCATCAGAATGGCAGTATGGTATCGCCATCGCCGCAGCAAACCCACTCGTCCGGACGGATAGTGGGGGTTTCCCCGTATCCCGGTCGCCTGAAACCGCCAAAAATCGGGTAAAATCATGCCTTTACGCGCCGCACTTCGTGCGACGCGGGTCGTACCCCGTTCTTTGTCAATTCGCGTCTCATCTCGCCTGCCACGCTAGCGCCGTGCCGGGCGGTTGTTCCACTTCGTGGCGGCCCGTGCCGCCAGCTACAGGATCCAGGCTCATGCATCCCATGCTCAACATTGCTGTCAAGGCTGCGCGCCGCGCCGGACAGATCATCAATCGCGCGTCCCTCGATCTCGACCTGATCGAGATCCGCAAGAAGCAGCAGAACGACTTCGTCACCGAAGTGGACAAGGCCGCCGAAGACGCGATCATCGAGACGCTGAAGACCGCCTACCCCGACCACGCGATCCTCGCGGAAGAATCGGGCGAATCCGAGAACGAATCCGAATTCAAGTGGATCATCGATCCGCTCGACGGCACGACCAACTTCATCCACGGCTTCCCGTACTACTGCGTATCGATCGCGCTCGAGCACAAGGGCGTCGTCACGCAGGCCGTCGTCTACGACCCGAACAAGAACGACCTGTTCACGGCCACCCGCGGCCGCGGCGCGTACCTGAACGACCGCCGCATCCGCGTCGGCCGCCGCGACCGCCTGTCGGACGCGCTGGTCGGCACGGGCTTCCCGTTCCGCGAAAAGGACGGCCTCGACGCCTACGCGCGCCTCTTCACCGAAATGACGCAGGCCTGCACGGGCCTGCGCCGCCCGGGCGCAGCCGCACTCGATCTCGCGAACGTCGCGGCCGGCCGCCTCGACGCGTTCTTCGAACAGGGCATCAACGTGTGGGACATGGCAGCGGGCAGCCTGCTGATCACCGAGGCCGGCGGCCTCGTCGGCAACTACACGGGCGACGCCGATTTCCTGCATCGCCATGAAATCGTCGCCGCGAACCCGAAGATCTACGCGCAGATGATCCCGATCCTGAAGGGTTACACCCACGTGCATCCGGCGGCGGAGTAAGCCCCGGCCGCGCCTGCATGGCGCGGCTTTCGCGCACACCGCTCGCGGGCATCGTCATGACGGCGCGCCGCCGTTCGCCTCCCGGTTGCCGGGAGGCGGGACAATCTTCCCGCACGAGGGTCGCTTCGTGCGTCTATCCTGAAGTTGCTTGAGTTGTTCGGGCTGGTCGGCGTACTGCCGCTTGCACCGCCTTCCCCGCAATGACAATGAATGGTTTGCGTCCGGCATCCCCGCACGGCGGACAACACCGCCGGCCTGCCGGCCCCCGCCCGTATCAACACCGCCACGACGCCGTGGCAATCGCATCCGAGTCCCCATGTTACGGCTAAGCGAAATTAAACTCCCCCTCGACCACCCCGAGAGCGCGCTCGAGGCCGCGATTCGCGAGCGCCTCGCGGAGCTTGGCGTGGCTGCGGACGGCCTCCTCCGTTACACCGTGTTCCGCCGTGCGCACGATGCGCGCAAGCGCGCCGACATCAAGCTCACGTATATCGTCGATGTCGAAGTCACGGACGAAGCGGCCGCGATCAAGCGCCTCGCCGGCAAGCCGCATTGCGGCGTGACGCCCGACATGGCGTACCACTTCGTCACGAAGGCGCCCGAGCACGGCAATTTCCTGCGCCCGGTCGTGATCGGCATGGGGCCGTGCGGCCTGTTCGCGGGGCTGATCCTCGCGCAGATGGGTTTCCGCCCGATCATCCTCGAACGCGGCAAGGCCGTGCGCGAGCGCACCAAGGACACCTTCGGCCTGTGGCGCAAGAGCGTGCTCAACCCCGAATCCAACGTGCAGTTCGGCGAAGGCGGCGCCGGGACGTTTTCCGACGGCAAGCTGTACAGCCAGATCAAGGATTCGAACCACTATGGCCGCAAGGTGCTGGACGAATTCGTCAAGGCGGGTGCGCCGGACGACATCCTGTACCTGAGCCGGCCGCACATCGGCACGTTCCGACTCGTCAGCATGGTGGAAAAGATGCGCGCGTCCATCCACGAACTGGGTGGTGAAGTGCGTTTCGAAACGCGGGTCGACGACATCGAGATCGATCAGGGCAAGGTGCGCTCGCTGAAGCTCTCGAACGGCGAAACGCTGCGGTGCGACCACGTCGTGCTGGCCGTGGGCCACAGCGCACGCGACACGTTCGAGATGCTGCACGATCGCGGCGTCTACGTCGAAGCCAAGCCGTTCTCGCTGGGTTTTCGTATCGAACATCCGCAGGGGCTGATCGATCGCAGCCGCTTCGGCAAATTCGCGGGCCACAAGCAGCTCGGTGCGGCCGACTACAAGGTGGTGCACCACTGCAGCAATGGCCGCGCCGTCTACAGCTTCTGCATGTGCCCGGGCGGCACGGTGGTCGCGGCGACCTCCGAGCCGGGCCGCGTGGTCACCAATGGCATGAGCCAGTATTCGCGGGCCGAGCGCAACGCGAATGCGGGCATCGTCGTCGGTATCACGCCGGACGACTATCCCGGCGGCCCGCTGGCGGGCATCGCGTTCCAGCGCAAATGGGAAGAACGCGCGTTCGAACTCGGCGGCGGCGATTACCGTGCGCCGGGCCAGCTGGTCGGCGATTTCATCGCAGGCCGGCCGTCGACTTCGCTCGGCTCCGTGGAGCCGTCGTACAAGCCGGGCGTGAACCCGACCGATCTCAGCACCGCGCTGCCGGACTACGTGATCGAAGCGATTCGCGAAGCCCTCCCCGAGATCGACAAGAAGATCGCCGGCTTCGCGATGCACGATGCGGTGCTCACCGGTGTCGAGACGCGCACTTCTTCGCCGATCCGGATTCGACGCAAGGACGATTACCAGAGCATGAACGTCGAAGGCCTGTATCCGGCGGGTGAAGGCGCGGGGTATGCCGGTGGTATCTATTCGGCAGCCATCGACGGGATCGAAGTCGCGCAGGCGGTGGCGCTCAGCATGGCGTCGGCGCAAACGGCCTAAGGCGCCGGACAGGGTCGGCGCGCGGAGGTTCGCGCGCCTGACCTGTTCGGGATCGGCAGTGTCCCGTACTCGTTAGCGCGGCTGGGAGACCAACGCTCCCGGCATGCAGCCATCTTGTGATTGAACGTGCGCAGACCGCCGCACTTTGCCGCAGACGAAAGTGGCATCACTGGCTGTCGCTGACTTCCCGCTTGGGAAGCCAGTGCAATCGCGAACGCCAATATCAGTCCGTCGGTAGCATCTGTGGATTCCAGACTATCTCCCACAGATGGCCGTTGATGTCACGAAAATATCCAGCGTAACCGCCGTAGAACGTGTCGCGCGGAGCCTTGATGATCTCTGCGCCTGCACGCTCTGCCGCATCCATCGTCTCGTCGACTTCCTTCCGGCTCAAGACATTGTGTCCTATCGTGAAGGCCGTAGGCGAGACGGGCTGCTTCGGCAGACCCGTATCATGAGAAATATCGTCCTGCGCCCAGAGCGCGAGCTTCAGGCCGCCCGAGAGATCAAAAAAGGCAACTGCGCCATGCTCGAATTCGCGACCGATGATGCCTTCAGTCGGAAGACCGAGACCGTCACGATAGAAGGCGAGTGATTGTTCGAGATCGGCAACGCCGAGGGTGATAACTGAAATTCGAGGTTTCATGTCCATACCCATGCTATTGGCGCCTGCACAATACAGGCATCCTGATAGTCTTGGGCCGTTACGGAGCGCAACGGAAGGACCCGCTGAGCGGGGGCCGGGCCAACCTTCCCGAGCCTAACCTGTTTTAGACGAAACTTAACTATATTCGCGCGAACATGCCGGGTCAATGCAGCGTTCTCAACGCAGCCGACGTTGCGAGATCACGGGTGCGCCCGAGCACGATGTTCTGGATTGTGTCCACGTCGCCATGCGGCGGCCGGGGCCGTCAAGCTTGGGCATGAACGCGGATAACGCCCCCTCCTCAACACCGACGACTGGCCAAACGGCCAACTTCGCGCCTTCACATGAAGCCACTGGTAAACTCGGGCAACCAAAGCAACAACCTGATGCCTGACTTATGACCACGCTGTCGCCCGACGCCTTCGCCGGCCACACTCCAATGATGCAGCAGTACCTGCGCATCAAGGCCGACCATCCCGACACGCTTGTCTTCTACCGGATGGGCGACTTCTACGAGCTGTTCTTCGAAGACGCGGAGAAAGCCGCACGCCTGCTCGACCTGACCCTCACGCAACGCGGCGCATCGGCCGGCACGCCGATCAAGATGGCCGGCGTACCGCATCACGCGGTCGAGCAGTATCTCGCGAAGCTCGTGAAAATGGGCGAATCGGTCGCGATCTGCGAGCAGATCGGCGATCCGGCCACGTCGAAGGGCCCCGTCGAGCGCAAGGTCGTGCGTGTCGTCACGCCTGGTACGCTGACCGATGCCGCGCTGCTGTCCGACAAGAACGACGTCTACCTGCTCGCGATGTGCACGGGCCACAACAAGCGCGGCGTGGCGGTGAACATCGGCCTTGCGTGGCTGAACCTCGCGAGCGGTGCGCTACGCCTCGCCGAAATCGAACCCGACCAGCTCGCTGCCGCGCTCGAACGCATCCGGCCCGCCGAGATCCTGACGCCGGACGGCGCAACCGACGCCGTGCCGGCCGGCGCGGGCGCAAGCAAGCGCGTGCCGGCATGGCACTTCGACATCGCGTCGGGCACGCAGCGTTTGTGCGATCAGCTCGATGTCGCGAGCCTCGACGGTTTCGGTGCGCATTCGCTCACGAGCGCGTGCGGCGCAGCGGGCGCATTGCTGCTCTATGCGGCCGCCACGCAGGGCCAGCAACTGCGGCACGTGCGCAGCCTGAAGGTCGAGAACGAAACGGAGTACATCGGGCTCGATCCGGCCACGCGCCGCAACCTCGAACTGACCGAGACGTTGCGCGGCACCGAGTCGCCGACCCTGTATTCGCTGCTCGACACCTGCTGCACGACGATGGGCAGCCGCCTGCTGCGTCACTGGCTGCATCACCCGCCGCGTGCGTCGGTCGCCGCGCAGTCGCGCCAGCAGGCGATCGGCGCGCTCCTCGATGCACCGGCCAACGCCAGCCTCGATGCGCTGCGCAGCGCACTGCGCCAGATCGCCGACGTCGAACGGATCACCGGGCGTCTCGCGCTGCTGTCCGCACGCCCGCGCGACCTGTCGAGCCTGCGCGACACGTTCGCCGCGCTGCCGGCACTGCGCGAGCGCATCAGCGCGATCGTCGCAAACGCTGACGCACTCACCCGCGTCGACGCAGCGCTCGCACCGCCCGCCGAATGTCTCGACCTGCTGACCAGCGCGATTGCGCCCGAGCCGGCCGCGATGGTGCGCGACGGTGGTGTGATCGCGCGCGGCTACGACGCCGAGCTCGATGAGCTGCGCGACATCTCGGAGAACTGCGGGCAGTTCCTGATCGATCTCGAAGCGCGCGAGCGCACACGCACCGGCATCGCGAACCTGCGCGTCGAATACAACAAGGTGCACGGCTTCTACATCGAGGTCACGCGCGGCCAGACCGACAAGGTGCCCGACGATTATCGCCGGCGCCAGACGCTGAAGAATGCCGAGCGCTACATCACGCCCGAACTGAAGACCTTCGAGGACAAGGCGCTGTCCGCGCAGGAGCGCGCACTGGCGCGCGAGCGCGCGCTGTACGACGCGGTGCTGCAAGCGCTGCTGCCGTTCATCCCCGAGTGCCAGCGCGTCGCGTCGGCGCTCGCCGAACTCGACCTGCTCGCCGCATTCGCCGAACGCGCACGCGCACTCGACTGGGTCGCGCCCACCTTTACCGACGAGATCGGCATCGAAATCGAACAGGGCCGCCACCCGGTCGTCGAAGCGCAGGTCGAACAGTTCATCGCGAACGACTGCCACTTCGGCACCGAGCGCAAGCTGTTGCTGATCACCGGCCCGAACATGGGCGGTAAGTCGACGTTCATGCGGCAGACCGCACTGATCGCGCTGATGGCTTACGTAGGCAGCTACGTGCCGGCCAAGTCGGCATGCTTCGGCCCGATCGACCGGATCTTCACGCGCATCGGCGCGGCGGACGATCTCGCGGGCGGCCGCTCGACGTTCATGGTCGAGATGACCGAAGCCGCGGCGATCCTCAACGACGCAACGCCGCAAAGCCTCGTGCTGATGGACGAGATCGGCCGCGGCACGTCGACGTTCGACGGCCTCGCGCTCGCGTGGGCCATCGCACGCCACCTTCTGGCGCACAACGCGTGCTACACGCTGTTCGCGACGCACTACTTCGAGCTGACGCAACTGCCGGCCGAATTCCCGCAAGCGGCCAACGTCCACCTGTCGGCCGTCGAGCACGGCCACGGCATCGTGTTCCTGCACGCGGTCAACGAGGGCCCGGCCAACCAGAGCTACGGCCTGCAGGTCGCGCAGCTCGCAGGCGTTCCGGCGCCCGTGATACGCGCCGCGCGCAAGCACCTCGCGTATCTCGAACAGCAGTCGGCATCGCAACACACGCCGCAGCTCGACCTGTTCAGCGCGCCGCCGGTGGCCGCCGACGATCTCGAATGCGCGGACGCGCCGGCGCTGCCCGACACACCGCATCCGGCGCTCGAAAAACTGCGCGACATCGATCCCGACGATCTCAAGCCGCGCGAGGCACTCGACCTGCTGTACGAACTGCGCACGCTGGTCCGGTCGCACGATGCCGACGGGCACGCGTAAGCGCATCCCGCGCGGCATGCCGGCTCGCACGGCCACCGCGCTCGTCGCAGCCGTGCTGGCGCTCGCGCAGGCTACCGCGCTGGCCGCGCCGCCGAAGCGCAGCACCACGCCCTACTCGTTCGCAGTCGTGTCGGGTGTGATCAACGCCCCTGCGGACGAACCGGCCGCCCAGCGGCTGCTCGATGCGATCGCGCGCGAGCGCAACCTCGCGTTCGTCGTCTATGCGGGCGATCTCAAGGGTTCGAAGGAAGCGTGCCGCGATGCGCTGTATGCGCAGCGCGGCGCGATCCTGGATGCGGCACGCGTGCCGCTCGTATTCATTCCCGGCCACGACGACTGGGTCACGTGCAACACCGCGGCCGGCGGCGGCTACGATCCGGTCGAGCGGCTCGACTTCCTGCGGCAGACGCTGCTCGCCGATTCGGCGCTGCCCGACCCCGGCGCCCTGCAGATCACGCGGGAAAGCGAAGTCGCACGGTTCCGGCCGTATCGGGAAAACGCCCGCTGGATGCGCGACGACATCGTCTACGTCGCGCTCAACGCGCCGGCGCCGAACAACCACTACCTGACGGCCGGCGGCCGCAACGGCGAATTCGAGGACCGCATCATCGCGAACGGTTTCTGGATCGACCACGCGGCCGAATATGCGAAGCGGCGCGAGGCACGCGCGATGGTGGTGATGTTCGAAGGCGATCCGCAGTTCGAACGCTATGAACGCGCGGAACGCTTCGCATGGCTGCGTTTCAACCGGCCGCGCGTGCGCGACGGCTTCCGTGAGTTGAAACGAACGCTGGTGAAGGCGGCGGCGACGTTCCGCGGCCCGATACTCGTGATGCACGCGAGCGGCGAACCGCTTGCGAGCGGCTTTCTGATCGACCGTCCGCTGCGAGCAGACGACGGTGAACTGGTAGGAAACGTGACGCGGGTCGCGATCGGACCGCGCCATCCGACGAATCAGTGGGTCAAGGTGAGCGTATCACCTTCACGGCAGACGATCTTCAACGTGAGCCTGCAGGAGGTGCCGAAGAACCTGCCCGTGCCGCCCGCGCTGCCGCTCGTGCCGCGCGACGATGTGCCGCTGCCACAGATGCCGGAAATCCCTGCGTTGCCGGCGCTGCCCGACTCGTCGTCGGTCGCGCCGCCATTGCAGGGTGACAGCGCCGCACCGGGCGGCGCGTCGTGGCCGGCGCCGGCCCCTTCATCGGGGCCGGCACCCGGCCTGCCTGCGAGCTCAGTGCAGGGTACGCCCTGACGGTGCTTCGCCGTCTTCGTCTTCGTCCTCGTCGACGATCTCGAGCCCTTCCGCGCCATGTGCGTGCTCATGCTCGATTTCGTCTTCGGTGGCTTCGCGAACGTCCTTCACGGTGAGCGCGAAACGCAGCGCCATGCCTGCCAGCGGGTGGTTACCGTCGAGCACGACCTTGTCTTCGGCGATGTCGGTGACCGTGTAGATCAGCGAGTCGACTTCCTCGTCGCCGTCTTCCGGCGTGCCTTCGAACTGCATGCCCACTTCGAGCGGCTCGGGGAAACGATCGCGCGGCTCGATCTTCACGAGTTCGGGATCGTAGTCGCCGAATGCGTCCTGCGGCTCGAGCTGAACCTGCGCCTCGTAGCCCGGCTCATGGCCGTCGAGCTGTTCCTCGATCTTGGGGAACGTGCCATCATAGCCGCCGTGCAGATAAACCATCGGCTCGTCGCTTTCCTCGATCAGATTGCCCTGTGCATCCGACAGCTTGTAAGTGACCGACACGACGGTGTTTTTTGCGATTTTCATCCAATTCTCCCAAATACAAGTCTCATTATACGATGCGCAACCGGTCTCAAGCCGAACCGCGGGATGCCGCTGCCGCCCCGTTCGGCGCGCCGCCTTCCGATCTTCCCACACCGCTGCTCGGCGGTCTTACGCCGGCGCAATTCATGCGCGGCTACTGGCAGAAGAAGCCGCTCCTGATCCGCCAGGCGATCCCCGGCGTCGCGTCACCAGTCTCGCGCGACGCGCTGTTCGAGCTCGCAGCGGACTATGACGCGGAATCGCGACTGATCACCCATTTTCGTAACAAGTGGCAACTTGAGCACGGCCCGTTCGAGCCCGGCTCGCTGCCGGCCGTCACGCGCAAGGCCTGGACCCTGCTCGTGCAGGGGCTCGACCTGCACGTCGATGCCGCGCGCGCGCTGCTCGACCGCTTCCGCTTCATTCCCGACGCGCGTCTGGACGACCTGATGATCTCCTATGCGACGGACGGCGGCGGCGTCGGCCCGCACTTCGACTCATACGACGTATTCCTGCTGCAGGTCGAAGGCCGGCGCCGCTGGCGCGTCGGTGCGCAGAAGGATCTGTCGCTGCAGCCGGACGTACCGCTGAAGATCCTCGAAAACTTCGAGCCGAGCGACGAATGGGTGCTGGAACCCGGCGACATGCTCTACCTGCCGCCGCACATCGCGCACGACGGCGTCGCCGAAGGCGAATGCATGACCTGCTCGATCGGCTTCCGGGCCCCGTCCGCCGGCGAGCTGGGCGCCCAGTTCCTGTACTATCTCGCGGAGCGTGGCGGCCTGCGCGACGGGGGCGGCGACGACCTTTACCGCGATCCGAAGCAGCCGGCCGTCGACGCGCCCGCGCAGCTGCCTCCGGCGATGGTCGAGCGCGTGGCCGAGATCGTGGACGCGATCCGCTGGCGCAAGCGGGACGTCGCCGAGTTCCTCGGCTGCTACCTGAGCGAGCCCAAACCGAACGTCGTTTTCGACCCGCCCGCGCGTCCGCTGTCCGAGGCCGCGTTCGTCGCGCAAGCGTCACGTCGTGGCGTGTGTCTCGACAGAAGGGCCGCATTGATGTATAACGCGCGCTCGTACTTCATTAATGGTGAAGAAGGACCGCTCGAGCAAGCCAGCGAATGGCTGCCCGAACTGGCCAATCAACGCCAGATGGAGGCGAAACGGTTTGTAACACTATCCCGGGCTCCCTCCATGACAGCCTTATTGCACGAGTGGTATCGTGCGGGCTGGATACGGGTCGGAAACCGGAATTAGTGTGAGTCGCCCCGTATGCCCGTACGGATCAAATTCTGTATGGGAAAGACAACGTATTGACCCCGCATTTGTCGACGGTCGATAGGAAAGTGCATATAATTTCCGCCCAAGCCGTAGGGAAGATTCACGCTCTAGAAGTGCATCTCCACCAGCGGCCCAGGTCGGTGTTGGAGCACATTACCGGTATTGTTTCGCGCTGTTGCTTACCTTTAACCATAAAAGGACGTGATCATGAAGAAATCCCTCCTCGTAGCTTCCCTGTTGGCTGCTGTTGCACTGGCTGCTTGCAACAAGAGCGCTGATCAAGCTGCTTCGTCGGCTGCAAGCGACGCGGCTGCTGCTGCTTCGACGGCTGCTTCGGCAGTTGCTGGTGCTGCGAGCGACGCTTCGGCTGCTGCTTCGTCGGCAACGGCTGCTGCGAGCGACGCTGCTGCTGCAGTGGCGTCGGCTGCTTCGGCAGCGACGGCTGCTCCGGCTTCGGGCGCAAGCCAGTAAGCCTCAGCGTCAGCTGAAAAAAAACCGGCCTGAGGGCCGGTTTTTTTACGTCTGTCGTTTTCGCGCCTGTCGCGCGGCAGTCGCACCGGGCCGCCGCAGCGGCCCTGCCCCGCTCATCCGAGCGCCAGCCAGTCGAAGCCCGCTTCCTGCGTGGCCACGACCACTTCCTCCCCGCTCGTCCCCAGTACGCCGCCAAACGCCTGGCGGACCAGTTCCGGCAGGTTGTTCTGCTGGCTCAGGTGCGCCGCGACCAGGTGCTGGAGGCGGCTGCGTTCAAGCGACGCGAGGATGTCTGCCGCGGCGTCATTGCTCAGGTGGCCGTGGTTGCCGCCGATACGCGCCTTCAGCGACTGCGGATAGCGGCTCGAGGCCAGCATCGCGGTGTCGTGGTTGGATTCGAGCACCAGCGCGTCGCAGCCGCTCAGGACGGTCGTGATGTGCGGCGTGGCCATCCCGACGTCCGTCAGCACGCCGAGCCGGCTGGCGCCGTCCATAAAGACGAACTGGAGCGGTTCACGCGCGTCGTGAGGGACCGTATAGGGCATCACCGCCAGATCGCGTATCGCGGCCGTCTCGTCGCCCCACAGCACGTGGAGATCGACATCGGCCTCGTCGGCGCCGACCGCGCGCGCGGTGCCCCAGCTCATGTAGAGCGGCAGCGATCCGCGCCGGGCGAGCGTCAGCGCACTGCCGACGTGGTCGCTGTGTTCGTGGGTGATGAGGATCGCATCGAGATCGCCGATGCAGAGATTCAGTCGGCCGAGCCGGCGCTCGACCTCCTTGGCGGAAAAGCCGCAGTCGAGCAGCACGCGGGTGGTCGTCGTGCCGCTCGAGGCCTCGACGACCAGCGCGTTGCCTTCGCTGCCGCTTCCGAGGCTGGAGAATCGCACGCGCTCAGTTCAGCTGCGCGTGGAGCAGCGAAATGATCCGCTGCGCGTCCGACGAGTTGTCGACCTGGCCGTTTGCGCCGACCACCGCAACCTGCGTGCTGCCATTGCCCTGTGCGCGCACGTTGACCAGGAATTCCTTGCCCGGCTTCGCGGCCGACGGGCCGCCGTAGAACAGCTTGCCGAACAGGCCGTCGCGCTTGAGTTCTTCCATCGTGTTCGCATAGCGCACGGTGTACACACCCTTCTCGCGATCGCGATTGTCGACCGCGAAGTTGGTGCGGTCGAGCGCCAGGCCCACACGCAGCCATGCGCGGTCGAACGACTCGGCCAGTTGCAGCGTCGCCCCGCCGCTGCTCGTGTCGCTGACCTGCGTCGGCGCCGTCGCGGGATGTGCATCGGTCAGCAGCTGCTTCGCCTGCGCATCGGTCAGGCCGAACTTCTGCATCAGCTTCGACAGGAATACGGCTTCGAGCACCGGGTTGCGCGGACGCTCTTCCCAGCGCGACGACGTGCCGCCCTGCGGGCCGACCATCATTTCTTCCATCGCGCTGTGCGTGATCGAGATGTCGGTGTTGCCGTCCGACGTACGGTTCACGAGCGTACGGAAACGGTCGCGCGTGCCGGACGAGTACGCGAAATCGATGACCTTGCCGATCGTGCGGCGGAACCAGTCGTCGGGAATGTTCGCGCGGTTTTCAGCCCAGTCGGTGGCCATGATGCCCGTCGACGGCGCGTCGGTCTTCAGCGAGAAGCCGTTCTCCTGCCAGAACTCCTTCAGGATCGGCCACAGCTGCTCGGGCGTGCGGCCATCGACGACGAGCCAGCGGCGGTCGCCGTCGCGTTCGATGTGCATGCCCAGCGGATCCTGCGCGCTCGGGATGCCGTCGGTCGCATTGCCAGCCTGCGTCGTGACCCGCGGCGGCAGCGTGCCGAGGCCGGCGTTGCTCGGCGGCGCAACGAACTGCTGCGTCGTCGGCACCGGCTTCAGGTCGCTCGGCACGGCGAGCGGCGGCGCCGAACCGGTGTTCTTGTAGTTGACCCGGTCAGGGGCCAGGTAGTCGTTCAGCGTATCGCAGCCGGCGAGCGCGCCCAGCGCCAGCGCCACCACCGACATCTGGATGGCGCGAGAGGAAAAGGCGAAACGTTTCATGAAATCCTTCGTCTTGCTAGAACGCTCGTCAGGAGCGGCGCCGGACGGAGCCGGCCGGTGCGGGTTGATCAGGGTTCGAGCCGGCGGCCGCAGGACGCGGCCGCCTCGGCATCAGGCGAGGACGCCGGCCTCGACGAGGGCCGAACGCACGGCTTCGTGGCAGCGCTCGTCGAGCGCCGTGAGCGGCAGCCGGATGCCGCCCTGCATCTTGCCCATCGCCTGCAGCGCCCATTTCACCGGAATCGGGTTCGCCTCGATGAACAGGTTCTTGTGCAGCGACAGCAGCTTCATGTGCAGCGCGCGAGCCGTCTGGACGTCGCCGGCCAGCGCCGCCCGGCACAGATCGCTCATCGCACGCGGTGCGACGTTCGCCGTCACCGAGATGTTGCCGTGGCCGCCCAGCAGCATCAGCGCGATCGCAGTCGGATCGTCGCCGCTGTAGATCGCGAAATGCTTCGGCGCGGCCTTGATCAGGTGCGCGGCGCGATCGATGTTGCCGGTCGCTTCCTTCACGCCGATGATGCCCGGCACGTCCGCGAGGCGCAGCGTCGTCTCGTTCGCCATGTCGGCGACCGTGCGACCCGGCACGTTGTACAGGATCACCGGGAGATCGACCGCTTCGGCGATCGTCTTGAAGTGACGGTACATGCCTTCCTGCGTCGGCTTGTTGTAGTACGGCACGACCTGCAGCGTCGCGTCCGCGCCGACAGCCTTCGCGTGCTTCGTCAGCTCGATCGCCTCGGCGGTCGAGTTGCCGCCCGCGCCCGCGATGATCGGGATGCGTTTCGCCGCATGCTCGACCGCCGTGCGGATCATCAGGATGTGCTCTTCGACGTTGAGCGTTGCCGACTCGCCGCTCGTACCGACCACGACGAGCGCATCGGTGCCTTCCGCGATATGCCAGTCGATCAGTTTGCGAAACGCCGGCAGGTCGAGACTGCCGTCTTCGAGCATCGGGGTGACGATCGCGGGGATGCTGCCGCGGATTTGAATGCCGTCTTGGGTGCCGTTAGCCATGAAACGCGATTGAGAGTATGTACCGGTAAACGTTGAGATTGTAGCGGATTAGCCGGGCAGTTCGTAACGTGGAATTCCCGCCCCCGCCTTCGGGGTCGCGCCCTCGCGCACTGCGCAGAGACGCTGGACGAACGCCTCGCGCGGCGCGGCGACGAACCCGTCCTCGTACGCGACCACCCGCAGGCGGCCGTGCACGGCGTCCAGCAGCTCGCCGGGGGCGAGCAGGAACGCGGGGTTGGACGGCTTCCCGACCGTTTCGTTTCCTTGCGCGAAGGTTTCGTAGATGAGCACGCCACCCGGCGCCACCGCATCGAGCAGATGGGGCCAGAGCGGACGATGCAAATAATTCGTGACGATCACGGCCGAGAACCGCTCGCCGTCCGGCAGCGGCCACGGCGCGCCTTCGAGATCGGCGGCGCGGGCATCGACGCCCGGCATCGCACGCAACGCAGCCAGTGCGGCCGGGTCACGGTCGAGTGCGACGACCGGATGCCCGCGCGACGCGAACCAGCGCGCATGGCGGCCGCCGCCCGCAGCGACATCCAGCACCGCGCCGCCTGGCGGCACGAGCCGCGACCATTGCGCGACCCAGCGCGACGGCTCGGCCTGGGCGACGTGGCCGCCCGCGGCGGTCATGACGGATGCGTTCATGCGGTCGATCAGTTGTACGACAGGCCCATCGCGTCGCGCACGTCGCGCATCGTTTCCGTCGCGTACTTGCGCGCCTTGTCGCAACCGTCCGCGACGATCGCGCGCAGCAGCGACGGATCGTCCATGTACTTCTGCGCACGCTCGAGCATCGGCTGCTGTTCGCGCAGGATGCCTTCGACGACCGGCTGCTTGCAATCGAGGCAGCCGATGCCCGCCGAGCGGCAGCCCTTCTGCACCCAGTCGTGCGTCGCTTCGTCGGTATAGACCTGGTGCAGCTGCCACACCGGGCACTTGTCGGGATCGCCCGGATCGGTGCGGCGCACGCGCGCGGGATCGGTCGGCATCGTGCGGACCTTCTTCGTGATCGTCTCGGCGTCTTCACGCAGGCCGATCGTGTTGCCGTACGACTTGGACATCTTCTGCCCGTCGAGGCCCGGCATCCGCGATGCTTCGGTCAGGAGCGCCTGCGGCTCGACCAGGATGATCTTGCGCGCACCTTCGAGATAGCCGAACAGGCGCTCGCGGTCGCTCATCGACAGGCTCTGCGATTCCTGCAGCATCGCGCGCGCCTGTTCGAGCGCCTCGTCGTCGCCCTCCTGCTGATACGCATTGCGCAGCTCGTGATAGAGCTTCGCACGCTTGCCGCCGAGCTTCTTCGCGGCATCGAGCGCCTTCTCCTCGAAGCCCGGCTCGCGGCCGTACAGGTAGTTGAAGCGGCGTGCGATCTCGCGCGTCATCTCGACGTGCGGCACCTGGTCTTCACCGACCGGCACGAGCGAGCCGCGATACAGCAGGATGTCGGCCGCCATCAGCACCGGATAGCCGAGGAAGCCGTAGGTCGACAGATCCTTGTCCTTCAGCTTCTCCATCTGCTCCTTGTAGGTCGGCACGCGTTCGAGCCAGCCGAGCGGCGTGCTCATGCCGAGCAGCAGCGCGAGTTCGGCATGCTCGGGCACCTTGCTCTGGATGAACAGCGTGGCCTGCGCCGGATCGATGCCGGAGGCGAGCCAGTCGATCAGCACGTCCCACACGTTCTTCTCGATGACCTCGGGAGTCTCGTAGTGCGTCGTCAGCGCATGCCAGTCGACGACGCAGAAGAAGCACGGGTACTCGGACTGCAGCTTCACCCAGTTTTTCAGCACGCCGTGGTAGTGACCGAGGTGCAGCGACCCGGTAGGTCGCATGCCGGAGAAAATACGTTCAGGGAACATGATTGTCGTTAGAGAAGCGAGGCGAATGGGGACAGGATGGCGCTCAGGACGGCATAGCCGACGTTGACGAGCGGGCGCAGCCAGAAGTTCGTCAGCACGCCCGTCATGACCAGCACGAGGACGATGATGAAACCGTACGGCTCGATCCGCGACAGCGCGATCGATTGTTTCGTCGGCAGCAGCGCCGCCAGGATGCGGCCGCCGTCGAGCGGCGGCAGCGGGAACAGGTTCAGCACGCCGAGCACGAGGTTCGCGCTGACGCCGGCAAACGCCATCCGCGTGAAGAACGGCTCGTCGATGCCGACGGCGGGCAGCACAAGGGTCACCAGGCCCCAGATCAGCGCCTGCACGAAGTTGCAGGCCGGGCCCGCGAGCGAGACCCACAGGCTGCCCCAGCGCGGATTGCGCAGGTTGCCGAACGATACCGGCACCGGCTTCGCATAGCCGAACAGGAACGCGCCGCCCGTCAGGAAATACATCGCGAGCGGGATCGCGATCGTGCCGAGCGGATCGATGTGGCGCATCGGATTGAACGACACGCGCCCCATCACGTAGGCGGTGTTGTCGCCGAGCAGGCGCGCGGCGTAGCCGTGCGCGGCCTCGTGCAACGTGATCGCGAAGATCACGGGCAGCGCGTAGACGGCGATGGTCTGTATCAGGGAAGCATCCATATCGCGTTATTGTAACAAGCGCATTCGCGCAAAAAATGGAACGGTTCGCTTACGCCGCCGAGAGCCCGAACGGTTCGAGCGCGCCGCGCCCCGCACGCACGAGCTCGGGTTCTTCGCCGGTCAGGTCGATCACCGTCGACGGTTCGCGCGGGCATGCGCCGCCGTCGATCACGAGGTCGACCTGTTTCTCGAGCCGTTCGCGGATTTCTTCGGGATCGTTGAGCGGCTCGTCGTCCGGCGGCAGGATCAGCGTCGTGCCGAGCAGCGGCTGGCCAAGCGATTCCAGCAACGCGAGCGTGATCGCGTGATCGGGCACGCGCAGCCCGATCGTCTTGCGCGACGGGTGCGACAGCCGGCGCGGCACTTCCTTCGTGGCCTGCAGGATGAAGACGTACGGGCCCGGCGTCACCGACTTGATCTGCCGGTACTGGCGGTTGTCGACCATCGCGAAGTTGGCGAGCTCCGACAGGTCGCGCACGAGCAGCGACAGGTGCTGCCTCTCGTCGAGGCCGCGAATCCGGCGCACGCGTTCGACCGCGTCCTTGTCGTCGAGATGGCACGCGAGCGCATAGCTCGAATCGGTCGGCATCGCGATCACGCCGCCCTTGCTGACGATTTCCACGGCCTGCTTGATCAGGCGCGGCTGCGGATTATCCGGGTGAATCCTGAAGAACTGGGACATGGGGGGACTTAAAGGGGGAGAAGTCGGATGCGCGCGGCCGGCAGCAACGCGGACGGCAGGCCGCCGCCCGGTGTCAGAGCCAGCGCTCCCAGACCGGTGTCAGGTCGGGCGGCAACGGCGGCAGGCTGCCGAGCTCGACACGGCCCTCGCCTGGCGCATGGAAATCCGAGCCGCGCGACGCTTCGAAGCCGAAGCGGCGTGCGACGTCCGCGTATTCGCGGTACTGGTCGGGTGTGTGGCTGCCCGTGACGACCTCGATCGCGCGGCCGCCCAGATCGATGAACTCGCCGAAGAACGCGTCGAATTCGACGGGCGTATAGCGGTAACGGCCCGGATGCGCGACCACGGCTTCGCCGCCGGCCGCCCGAATCCACGCGACGGCGTCGGGCAGCGTCGCCCAGCGGTGCGGGACGAACCCGGGCTTGCCGTCGCCGAGCATGCGATCGAACACATCGGACGTCGACGTGGCGTGACCGTTCTCGACGAGAAAGCGGGCGAAGTGCGTGCGCGAGATCAGGTCGGGATTCGACACGTACTTCAGCGCGCCTTCGTACGCACCGGGAATGCCGAGCGTGGCGAGCTGCTCGCCGATCGCCACCGCGCGCGCCGCGCGGCCGTGACGCGTGCGGTACAGGCCGTCGACGAGCACCTGGTTCGCGGGATCGACATTCAGGCCGACGATGTGCACGGTGCGCGACGCCCACGTAACCGAAATCTCGACGCCGCTCAGGTAGCGCATGCCGAGCGCTTCCGCTTCGCTGCGCGCCGCTGCCTGGCCGCCGATCTCGTCGTGGTCGGTCAGCGCCCACAGGGTCACGCCGCCGGCATGGGCGCGGCGCGCGACGTCGGCAGGCGACAGCAACCCGTCGGAAACATTCGAATGGCAGTGGAGATCAGCGTTCATTGTCGGCATGGCAGGTAAGGCTTCATTCTACTGCAACGCGGCAATGCGCCGCCCGCCTGCCCCGCCGCTGCCACCGCGCGCTTACGCGCAGAACGCCTCGATCAGCGCCGCGATCTGCTCGGGCTGGTCGTGATGCACCATGTGGCCGGCATCCTCGACGAGCTTCTCGCGCCAGTCGGGGAACGCATTGAAACGCGCCTTGAATTCCGGCAGCGGGATGTCGCCGGCGATGTGCGCCAGCGTCGGCGAATTGACGGCCTCGACGTGCAGCACCTTCGCACGCACCTGCGTCCAGGTGGCCATCACTTCGTCGAGCCGGTACAGCTGCGGCCCCGGCATCTTGTGCGCCGGGTCGGCCAGCAGGTGGTACTGGCCGTCGTCGCCGCGCTTCGACCAGTGCGCGGCGAGGAACGCCGCACGGCGCGGGTCGAGCCGCGGATTGGTCTTGGTCAGGCGCGCCGCGACGTCGTCGAGTGACGCGTAAGGGCGCAGCGCGGGCGGTTCGCGCAGCTCGTCCAGCCAGCCGCGCAGCCGGCAGAACGGGAGACCGGCGCGGTGGGAAAGGGCGTATAACGCGGCGGACTACGCTGGGCGGGCCCCAGCGAGCAAAAAAATCACAGTTCTCGTCACACATCTACTGAGTGTGCTCATCGCGCAGACCGAGGATGTCA
>NZ_JAAGPB010000814.1:0-2559 GCF_017104585.1 Burkholderia sp. Ac-20392 | reverse complement strand
TGCGATCTCGGCCTCGTCGTTGGCCACGGCCGCGCGGGCGGCTTCCACGTCGGCCTGCGCGCTCGTCAATGCGGCGCGAAAGTCGCGGTCGTCGATGCGCAGCAGCAGCTGGCCGGCCCGCACGTGCTGGTTGTCGTCGACGAGGACTTCGACGAGCGGCCCGGCGACGCGCGGTGCGACGAGGGTGAAGTCGGCCGCGACGTACGCGTCGTCGGTCGTTTCGGTATGCGAATCGATGAAGCGGTGCGTGCCGGCGCAGGCCGCGACGCCGACGGCGATCACGAGCGCGGCGGCGGCAAGCGCCTTGTGCTTGGGGGAGATGGCGGATGACATGGCGATCGTCTCTCAGTGCGAGGAAGGAGGTTGCGGGGCCCACGGCGGTGCGATTCGCACCGGCAGCAGCGGCACGAGCAGCAGCAGGACGGCGGCGACACAGGCGGCCAGCCGGTACAGGTCGGCCGAGGCCAGCACCAGCGCCTGCTCGTGCAGCCGGTGCGCGAGCGGGGCGAGGCCGGTTGCGTTGTCGAGCACGGCCCCGGTGCTCAATTGCGCCCGGTTGCCGAGCTGGTCCACCAGCCGGTTCGAATGCAGGTGTTCGCGGGCCGTGCCCAGCGTCTCGAGCAGGCCGGTGGCCAGCGCTGCCGAAAAGGTTTTCAGGGAATTGAACATGGCCGACGCGAACGGCCCTTCGGCGGGCGGCAGGCCGGTGGTGACGCCCATCAGGATCGGCAGGATCAGCATCGGTTGCGCGACGATCTGGAGCGACTGGAGCCAGTAGAAGTCGTCGCGGATCCACTCGGCCGTGATCCGGCTGCCGGCGATGCAGGTAAGCGCCATCAGCAGGCAGCCGGTGGCCAGCACCCAGCGCGAATCGACCCACCGCAGGTTCAGGAGCGCAGCCGTCAGCGGCAGGCTGAGCAGCAGCGGCACGGCGACCAGCAGCGACAGCGGCGCGGTCTGCAGCGGCCGGTAGCCGTGCACGCCGGCAAGATGGTGGCCCGGTATCGCGGCCACCGCAGTCAGCAGCATCACCGCGCCGGCCAGCGTGAGCAGCCCGTGCGTGAAGTTGCGGCGCGCCAGCAGTTGCAACCGGAAGAACGGCAGCGGATGAAACCATTCGTTGACGAGAAAGGCGACGAGCAGGGTCAGGCCGCCGGCCACCAGTGCACGAATGGCCGCCGACTCGAACCAGTCGAGGCGGTCGCCCTGCAGCAACGCAACGACGAGCATCGCCACGGCCGGGAAACCGGTCAGGAATCCGGACCAGTTGAAGGCGCGCAGACGTTCGGGCTTCGTCGTGTCGGCGGGCAGGCCGTAGGCGATTGCCGCGCAGCAAGCGATGCCGAGCGGCACGATTTGCCAGAACGCCAGGCGCCAGTCGGCGAATTCGGTCCACAGCGCCGCGAGCGGCGTGCCGAGCGCAGGCCCGAAGGTCGCCGTCATCGCATACCCAGCGAGCCCGTACAGCTTCGCTTTCGGCGGCAGGTAGCGCAGCGCCGCGATGATCAGCATCGGCGGCAGGCAGCCGCCCGCGATGCCCTGCAGCACGCGCAGCACGGTCAGTGCGGCGAAGCCCGGCGCGAACGGGCACAGCACGCCGAGCATCAGCGTCGCCAGCACGGCACCGATCGTGAAGCGTTTCAGCGTGAAGGTGACGCCGAACCACGGCGCGAACACCATGGTCGCGACGTTGGCCGCCTCGAACAGCGCGGTCAGCCAGGTGCCGTCGTCATGGCCGATCGAGAAGGCGCCGAGAATGTCGGCCATCGCGGCGGCGGTGACCTGTTCGTTGAGGATGGCCAGCAAGGACGCGAGCAGCATGCCGACGAGGCCGGTTGCGAGGCGTGGCGTCAGGATGGACGGCGCCTTGGCGCCGGCCTGCGGCGCAGGCGTCGTGGCGATGACCGGCAAGGAAACGGTATTCATGATGTCGAGTGTTTCGAATGGGTTCGGATTGCGCGGGGTCTGGCGGGCGGCGATCACGAAATCGCCACCGTGAAAGCACGATACATCCTTCCGGATTTGCCGATAATTGGTCTGATTCGGGAATCATCATCTCGAAATTCGGGAGGGGATGCGCGTAAAAAAACGCCGACGGATTCCCGTACGGCGTGCGTGTCTGGCGATGGGAAAACGGGCAACGGCATATGGGCTCGTTCGCGGCGAACCCGAGGCCCGGTGTGGCGGGTCAGAGTTCGCTGTCGATGCGCGCGATGAAGGCGGCGATGGCGGTTTCGTTGCGGGCGACGAACCGCCACTGACCGACCTGCGTCGCGACAAGCAGGCCGGCCGCGCACAGCAGCGCGATGTGGGCCGATACCGTCGATTGCGACAACCCGCTGCGTGCCACGATCGACGACAGCGGTACGCCGTGTTGCGAGCGCAGGCGCGGGGCGTCCGCCAGCGACGTATCGGGCGCCTTCAGCCAGCGCAGCACATTCCGCCGAAACGGATGCGCCAGCGCCTTGTGAGCGAGGTCGACGTCGATCATGACGCGCGCCGGCTCAGCGCCGTTCCCCGCCGCGATGCACGAGCGCGGCTGCGAGCCCGGCCGCGACA
>NZ_JAAGPB010000813.1:0-2570 GCF_017104585.1 Burkholderia sp. Ac-20392 | reverse complement strand
GTGCGCTCGGTGAAGGCTTCGCGGCACCCGCGTCGCGCGCGGCCGGTACGCTGGCCGCGCTCGCGGGCGGCGGCGACGTCGAACTGTACGAACTCGGCGAACCGGGCGCGGAGCCTCGCCTGGCATCGGTCGGGCGCACCGACGGCGGCCCGTTGCTGCCGGGCGCCGCGCCGCTGTCGTTCGACGCGTTCGCGCGGCGCGCGCTGACCGAGAAGTTCGACCTGTGTCAGTTCGAATTCGAATCGCAGCCGTGGCGCTTCGACCGCGCGACGGTGAAGCGCCTGCGCGTGCCGCTCGCCCTCGTTGCGGCGACGCTCGGCGTGGCGGTGATCGGCATGAACCTGCACTGGTGGAAGCTGTCGCGCGAGCGCGATGCGTTGTCCGCGCAGATCACCGAGACGCTGCTGTCCGCGTTCCCGAAAACGACGACGGTGCTCGATCCGCCCGCGCAGATGCAGCGCCAGCTCGACCAGTTGCGCCTCGCGGCCGGCGAGTTGTCGCCGAACGATTTCCTCGCGCTGTCGAGTGGGCTGTCGCGTTCGATGGGCGCGCTGCCGCTGAACGGCATCGCGTCGCTCGACTATCACGACCGGAAGCTCGACGTCGGCTTCAAGCCGGAGGTCAAGGTCGATCCCGATTTCACGCAGCGCCTCGCGCGTAACGGACTGTCCGGCGAAGTCGACAGCAACACGGGCAAATGGACGATCCGGAGCCGCTCATGAAGACGGAACAACTGAACCAGACGCTGGCCCAGTTCTGGGGCGAGCGCTCCCAGCGCGAAAAGATGCTGCTCGGCTGGGGCGGCACCGTGCTGGCGATCGCGATCGCGTATTCGGTGCTGTGGTCGCCCGCGCAGGACGGCCGCGCGCGGATCCAGCGCGAGCTGCCGACGATGCGCCGCGAGCTTGCGCAGATGACCGCGCAGGCAAACGAGGCGAAGTCGCTGACGGCCGCCGCGCAGGGCGTGGCGCCGACCGGCCTCGCGCTGAAGGATGCGCTGACCGCGTCGCTGTCCGATCACGGGCTGCAGGGCGCGCAGCTGCAGATCGTCGGCAACGGCGTGCAGGTCCAGATGAAGAACGTGTCGTTCCCGGCGTGGACGCAGTGGCTCGACGATGCGCGCCGGCAATTCAAGGTGCAGGTCGGCGAGGCGCATGCAACGGCGCTGAAGGACGACGGCCAGGTCGACCTGACGGCCGTGATGCAACCGTCTACGCAGAAATGACGCAGTTGCACGACGCAAGTGGCGGCCGGCCGATGAGGCCGGGGATCAAGCGGCTCGCCACCGTATTGCCGTGGGTACTGGCGGGCGGCCTGGCGACGGCGTTGACGCTCGTCGCACTCGCGCCGGCCGCGTGGATCGCGCCGCAGTTCGCGCGCGCGACCGGCGGGCATGTGAATCTCGTCGATCCCGACGGGTCGTTGTGGCACGGTTCGGGCACGCTGATGCTCGCGCCGGGGGCCGACCAGAGCGCGGCGACGCTGTTGCCGGGCCGGGTGGAATGGACCACGGGCTTCTGGCCGCTGCTGACCGGGCGCGTGCAGATGCGCATGCGGCAGACCGAGGCGATGCCGGATGCGGTCACGCTCGACGCGACGTGGCGCGGCGCGGTGCTGTCGGCGGGCACGATGGCCGTTCCCGCGTCGCTGCTCGCTGGGCTCGGCACGCCGTTCAACACGCTCGACCTGCAGGGCGACGTGCGGCTCGGCTGGAGTGACTGGCGGCTGATCGGCAACAACGCGTTCGGCCAGTTGACGGTGACGATCGACTCGATGAGTTCGCGCGTGTCGCGCGTGAAGCCGCTCGGTTCGTACCGCGCGGTGCTGCAGGCGAAGGGGGCCGGCGCCGATCTCGACCTGTCGACGACGCAAGGCCCGCTGTTCCTCGACGGCCACGGCAGCTTCGGCCCGGGCCAGGGATCGTTCCGCGGCACCGCGCATTCAGCGCCGGAGCAGCAGGCGAATCTCGCGGGGTTGCTGAACCTGCTCGGCCACCCGATCGGCAACAACGAGGTTTCGTTGATCTTCGGCGACGCGCAGCGCTGACGCGCGCGTCGCCCTTTCCTTCCTACTTCTGCGCGAGCGGCGCGGCGACCGACGGTGCGGTGGCCGCGGGCGCGGCCGCACCGGAAGCCGGCACGGGGGCGGGAGCCGCCATGCCACCGTTCTCACGCGCCATCTCCGAGACATTCCAGCCGCCGCCGAGCGCCTTCACGAGCCCGACCGACGACGTCATCCGCTGCCCGGCGATCGTCGCGAGCTTCTGCTGCGCGGTGAACGCGGTGGTCTGCGCGGTCAGCACGTTCAGGTAGGCGACCGTGCCGGCCTTGTACTGGTTCGTGACGATCGCGAGCGAATGCTCGGCGCTGTCGACGGCCTGCCGCTGCACGTCGATTTCCTGCGCGAGGATGCGTTGCGACGCGAGGTTGTCCTCGACGTCCTGGAACGCGGTGAGCACCGCGAGGCGATACGCGGCGACGTCCTGGTCGTAGGTCGCGCGCGCGGCGTCGGTCTGCGCGGCGCGCAGCCCGGCGTCGAACAGCGTGGCCGCGAGCTGCGGGCCGACCGTA
>NZ_JAAGPB010000812.1:0-2538 GCF_017104585.1 Burkholderia sp. Ac-20392 | reverse complement strand
ACGCCGCCGGCCAACACCGGCGACGCGATCGCCGAAGGCCACCGGCTCGGCGGCGCGCTGGCGCTGATGGCGCACGTGTGGGGCGCGCCGACGGTCGGCGTTGCCGGCGAGGAGAAGCAGCGCGCGCTGTTCGTCGAACGCAACCTGCCGGGCTGCGTGATCGTGAACAGCCTCGGCAAGCGCTTCGTCAACGAAGCCGCGCCGTATTCCGAATTCGTGCGGGCGATGTATCGCGACCATGCGCGCACCGGTGCGAGCGTTCCGGCCTGGATGGTGTTCGACGCGCGGTTTCGCCGCAAGTACCCGTGCGGGCCGATCATGCCGGCGTCGATGATGCCCGATTCACGGATTCCGGCCGCGTTCCGCGACGTGATCGTGAAGGCCGACACGATCGACGCGCTGGCCGCGCGCATCGGCGTCGATGCGGCCGGCCTGCACGACACGCTGCGCGACATGGCGCGCTATGCGGTCACCGGGATCGACGAAGCGTTCGGCAAGGGCGACAACCTGTTCGACACGTACTACGGCGATCCGCAGAACAAGCCGAACCCGTGCCTCGGGCCGGTCGACCAGGCACCGTTCTACGCGGTGCGGATCGATGCGGGCGACATCGGCACGAAGGGCGGGCTCGTCACCGACGTGCACGCCCGCGTGCTGCGCGCCGACGGCGAGCCGATCGACGGCCTCTATGCGATCGGCAACACCAGCGCATCGATGATGGGCGCGAGCTACCCCGGCGCGGGCTCGACGCTCGGTCCGGCGATGACCTTCGGGTATCTCGCCGCCGACCACCTGGCTGCTCGCGCAGCCGACGCCGGCGGGCAGCCCGCCCGGCCATCCACGACTGAACTTGACGGAGTCCGATCATGAGCGATCTCACCACCCATCCGCTGCGCACCGACATGCTGCTCGCGATGCGCCGCCTCGCGCGCTCCGTCACGGTCATCAGCAGTGCGCACGACGGCCGGCGCTACTCGATGTCCGCGACGGCGGTCGATTCGCTGTCGACCGATCCGCCTTCGCTGCTGATCTGCATCAACCGCAGCGCGTCGCTGTATCCGCCGCTCGACGCGGGCGCAGGGTTCTGCGTGAACGTGCTGTCGGCGGCCCACGAAGGCATCGCGATCGACTGCAGCGGCCGCCTGAAGGGCGAGGCGCGCTTCACGACCGGCGACTGGCATACGTCGGCGCACGGCGTGCCGTATCTGCGCGACGCGCAGGCGAGCTTCGTGTGCGAGCAGGACGGCCGCTTCGAATACGGCACGCATACGGTGTTCATCGGGCGCATCCGCGAAGTGCTGATGAGCGGCGACGTCGATCCGCTCGTCTATCTCGACGGTGCCTACACGACGCCCGGCGCGCCGGTGGCCCGTGCGGCCGCGTGACGTGAGGAGCCGGCCATGAGCGATTCGCGCTTCCATCGGCTGACCGTTGCCGAAGTGATTGCCGAAAGCGACGACGCGTGCTCGTTCGTGTTCGACGTGCCGGCCGCGTTGCGCGACGCCTTCACGTACCGGCCCGGTCAGTTCCTGACGCTGAACGTGCCGTGCGCGGACGCGACCGTCGCGCGCTGCTATTCGCTGTCGAGCGCACCCGGCATCGACGCCGCGCCGAAGATCACCGTCAAGCGCGTGCGCGACGGCCGTGCGTCGAACTGGCTGTGCGACCGCGTGAAGGCGGGCGACGCGCTCGACGTGCTGCCGCCGGCCGGCGTGTTCACGCCACGCACACTCGACGGCGATCTGTTGCTGTTCGCGGGCGGCAGCGGCATCACACCGGTGCTGTCGATCCTGAAATCGGCGCTCGTGCACGGGCGCGGCATGCTGACGCTGATCTACGCGAACCGCGACGAACGCTCGGTGATTTTCCGCGCCGAACTGCAGCAGCTCGCGCAGCGCCATCCGGGCCGCGTGCGCGTGATCCACTGGCTCGACAGCGTGCAGGGCATCCCGCAGCAGCGCCATCTCGAGGAACTCGCGCGGCCGTTCAGCCAGCAGGAGACGTTCATCTGCGGGCCTGCGCTGTTCATGGAGAACGCGCTGGCCGCGATGCTCGGCCTCGGGTTGCCGCGTTCGCGGGTACATGTCGAGCGCTTTGCGTCGCTGCCCGATACACCCGCACAGGCTCCTGATGCAGCGGCGCCGGGCGCAGCGGCGGCCTCGGCATCCGGCGACGGCGCGGCGATCGAGACGGTGCTCGACGGCGACGCGTTCGCATTCGACAGCGCGCCCGGCGAAACGCTGCTCGACGCGATGCTGCGCGCGGGCGTACCGGCGCCGAATTCCTGCCGGATGGGGCAATGCGGCGCGTGCATGTGCCGGATCGAGCGCGGCGAGGTCGCGCTCGACAGCAACCACGTGCTCGATGAAGACGAGATCGCGGCCGGCTGGACGCTCGCCTGTTGCGCACGGCCCGCGAGCGACGCGCTGCGCGTGGTGTTTCCCGACTGAGCCGTGGCGCGCCGGCGGCGCGCACGGCCATCCTGATCTATGACGATGGACAACGAAATCCTGACCACGCCCGCGCTGATCGCACGGA
>NZ_JAAGPB010000811.1:0-2567 GCF_017104585.1 Burkholderia sp. Ac-20392 | reverse complement strand
TGATCTCGCCCGTGACCGATCCCGCGCTCGGCGGCGCGACGCTGGCTTCGCGCCGCCACGACGATCCGATGATCCGTCGCGGCTGGCTCGAACAGGGGCTGCGCTGGTATCACGGCGCCGGTTCGGTGGCGACCCGCGGCCCGCTCGACACCGACCTGCGCGGCCTGCCGCCGATGCTCGTCCAGGCCGGCGACCAGGAGGTGCTGCTGTCGGATGCGCTGCGGCTGGCCCGTCATGCGCAAGCCTGTGGCGTGCCGTGCCGGCTGGAGGTTCATGCGGCGCGCTGGCATGTGTTTCATCTGCAGGCGTTTTACCTGCGGTCGGCGCGGGATGCGTTGCGGACGCTGGCGGGGTTTGCGGCGGAGCGGGTGGCGGTGACGGCGTGACGATGAAGCAGTCATGCACAGCGATCGGGGCAGCGGTTTGCGGCTTCCCCGATCGGGTGCGCGGCGCATGCACCGTCACCGGGCCGGCTTGCGACGAAGCGACGCCGTCTTGCAAAAACCGGTCGTTTATTTTTTTCTGTCGCATGCGGCCGGCATGATCTCCCGCAGGCCCCGGCGCGCCGCCGGGGTTCCCCCACCCTCGCGGAGACATCATGAAAAGAAGGCACACCCTCAACACGCTGGCACTGCTCTGTTGCGTCGGCATCCAGTGCGCGACGTCGGCATTCGCCGACGAGCCGAAGAAGGTGGCGTTCGTCGACACCGGCAACACCGGGCGCAGCGTGATGGCCGAAGCGATCGCCGGCCAGTTGATCGCGCAGCGCCACGCGCACATCGCGGTGATCTCGCGCGCGGTCGACGAAGATCCGTATGACGAAAAGCCCGAAGAAAACGGCGTGATCCTGATGAAGCGCCGCGGCATCGACACGTCCGCGCACCGTTCGGTGCAGTTGAACGCAAACGACATCAAGCATTCCGACGTGATCCTGACGATGACCGACAAACACAAGGAGAAGGTGCTCGCGCTCTATCCGTCGGCCGCCGGCAAGGTGTTCACGCTCGCCGAATATGCGTCCGGGAAGCACGTCGACGTACCCGACGCGTGGGGCAAGCCGATCGATTTCTACGAATCGGTCACTACGCAGCTCGACACGTACATCCCGGCCGCGCTCGACAAGGTCGCGACGGCCGTGCCGGCGAAGCAGTAATGTCAGGAGGCCTGTCGGCTCGCGAGGCGCGACGCGCCGGCGCCGACAGGTTTGTTTTTTTACGTTCGTCTCCCCGTCCCCCCACCCGCCGCGCGTGCCCGTCACCGGGCCATCGACTTTGGCCATCCGGCCGAATCGTCACCCTGCGCACCGGATGAAAGAATGATCTTCGTCCGGGAAGCCGGCTTCGCTGCCTGAAATCCCGCACTTCGAAGGCACTGCATGCGCAGCAACGTGCATGCGGCGTCGTGTGTCGCCCCGACCAGGCAATGCGTACACGTCCCCCACGCGCACCACCCGGCAGCTCGCACGACCACTCCATTTACCCTTCTTCCTTTTTGTAGCTTATAAGTTACAATGCTATCCAAGTTCGAACTTCTTCGCTACCAGCGCGACGACGGTCGCGAGCCCTTCACCGAATGGTTGAACGCCGTGCGCGACAAGCTTGCGCAGGCCCGGATTCGCGAACGCCTGCGCCGCGTGCAGACAGGCAACTTCGGCGATTGCGAGTCTGTCGGCGAAGGTGTGATCGAACTGCGCGTCCACGTCGGCGCAGGCTACCGCGTGTATTTCGGGCGGTACGGCGGCGCACTGGTGCTGTTGCTTTCAGGTGGCGACAAAAGCAGTCAACCCGACGACATCAGGCGTGCAAAGGAACACTGGTCGAACTGGAAACGGAGGCAAACATGACCAAGCTCAAAGGTGCGGTATCGCACCACGACGCGGAAGTCGCCGAACTCGGCGCCGACCGCGAACTCGCGGTGGCCTATCTGCGCGTCGCGATGGAATCGCTCGACGATCCCGACAACCGCGCGGCCGGCCTGCTCGCGCTGCGTACGGTCGCGGAAGCGTACGGCGGGCTCGGCGCGGTTGCGGCCGAAGCCGGCATCAGCCGCGAATCGCTGTATCGCACGCTCTCCCCCAACGGCAACCCGACGCTGAAAACCCTGCTCGCGGTGCTCAAGACCGTCGGCCTGCGCCTGTCCGTCGTCCCTGCGCAGCCGGCGCACGCATAAGCGGCCACCACCCGCTCACGGCCTCACCATCCACACCAGCAGCATCTCCGCCGGCGCGTTCGTCATCCCCGCCGGCGGATGCTCGATCGTCGGCTCGACCGCGAGCGCCTTCGCGATCGTCGCCGCATCGTCGATCGTCGTCGTGCGCACGATCGTCATCAGCCGTGCCGGCCGGTGCAGCGTCTCGCGATACAACGCGCCGTACCACAGCGGCCGCATGCCGAGCGCGTCCTGCAGCACGTACGGATAACGCCACAGCCGCAGCACGAGGCGGCTTTCCGGCTGGCCCGGATCGACGCGGACGAACACGCGGCGCGTGCTTTCGCCATGCGTATAGCGCGGCAGCACCGGGAGCGCATCGGCCGGCGCCTGCGGCAACAGCCAGCGCAGCGCGGTGA
>NZ_JAAGPB010000810.1:0-2545 GCF_017104585.1 Burkholderia sp. Ac-20392 | reverse complement strand
CAGGCCTGCCACGCGGCGGGCGTGCTCGGCGCGCCGAAGTTCGGCAGCAAGGAAGACTGGGCGCCGCGCCTGAAGGACTCGATGGATACGGTCTACAACTACGCGCTGCACGGCAAGGGCGCGATGCCGCCGAAGGGCGGGTCGAACGCGTCGGACGCCGACGTGAAGGCCGCTGTCGACTACATGGTCAACGCGTCGAAATAACGCCGGCCCGGCCGTCCAGTAAAAAACCCCCGCGACGCATACGCATCGCGGGGGTTTTGTTTTGTCGGCGCTCCGCCGGAACGCGCCACATCACTTCTGCAGCAACGCCTTCAGGCTCGCAAGCCGGTCCTTCGGCGACATCGGCGCCTCCTCCGGCGTGGGCGGCGGCGCCTCGTCGAGCCCCATCTCCGGGATGAAGCGCGACGGTTCGCACACGACCGTCTCGCGCGCCCGCTTGCGCTTCTTGCACCAGTTCAGGTGCAGGCTGCGCTGCGCGCGCGTGATCGCCACGTACATCAGCCGGCGCTCCTCCTCGATCCGCTCGTTGTCGATCGGGCCGTCGTCCTCGGAGCCGCCGCGGTGCGGCATGATGCCTTCCTCGACGCCGACCAGGAACACGTGCGGATACTCGAGCCCCTTCGACGCATGGACGGTCGACAGCCGCACGGCGTCCGGGTCCTCGTCCTTGCCCTCGAGCATCGACATCAGCGCGACGGTCTGGATCAGGCCGAGCAGGTTCTTGCCCGTATCGGCGAGCCCGTCCGCGTTGTGGAAGCCTTCCGCCTCGCCGTCGACGGCCTCCTTCTCGGGCTTGGTGCCCTTGCGCTTCAGCCATTCGAGGAATTCGAGCACGTTCTGCCACTTCGACTGCGCCTGCCGTTCGTCGAACGCGTCGTACAGGTACGCCTCGTAGTGGATCGCCTCCATCATGTCGTCGAGCACGGCGGTGGCAGGATCCTTGTCCGCGCGCTCGGTCAGGCGCTGGATGAAGTCGCAGAACATCCGCAGCGGCTCGACCTGGCGAGCGGACAGCCGCGCCTCGATCCCGCCCATGTACACGGCCTCGAACAGCGACACCTTCGCCTGGCCCGCGAACGAGCCGAGCGCTTCGAGCGTCGTGTTGCCGATCCCTCGGCGCGGCGTGGTGACCGCGCGGATGAACGCGGGATCGTCGTCGGCGTTCGCGATCAGCCGCAGGTACGCGCACAGGTCCTTGATCTCGGCCTTGTCGAAGAACGACTGGCCGCCGGACAGCACGTACGGGATCCGCTCGCGCCGCAGCACCTGCTCGAAGATCCGCGCCTGGAAGTTGCCGCGATACAGGATCGCGTAGTCGCGGAACTGCGCACGCCGCTCGAACTTGTGCGCGGACAGCCGGAACACGACCGATTCGGCTTCATGCTCTTCGTCGTTGCACGGCGTGACGGTGATCGAATCGCCCATCCCGTGCTCGGACCACAGCTTCTTCTCGAACAGTTTCGGGTTGTTCGCGATCACGTTGTTCGCGGCGGTCAGGATGCGCACCGTCGACCGGTAGTTCTGCTCGAGCTTGACCAGGTGCAGCTTCGGGAAATCCTTGCCGAGCTGCGCGAGGTTCTCGAGCGTCGCGCCGCGCCAGCCGTAGATCGCCTGGTCGTCGTCACCCACCGCCGTGAACGCCGCGCGCGGGCCGGCGAGCAGCTTCAGCAGCTCGTACTGGCACGCATTGGTGTCCTGGTACTCGTCGATCAGCAGGTAGCGCAGCTTGTTCTGCCAGCGGTCGCGCACCTGCTCGTTCTTCGCGAACAGCTCGGCGGGCAGGCGGATCAGGTCGTCGAAGTCGACCGCCTGGTACGCATGCAGCGTCGCGACGTAGTTGCGGTAGACCAGCGCGGCCTGGTGCTCGTCCTCGTTGGCCGCGATCGTCATCGCCTCGTCGGGCATGATCAGGCCGTTCTTCCACAGCGAGATGGTGCTCTGGATCTTGCGGATCAGGCCCTTGTCGGTCGTGCCGATCTGCTCCTGGATCATCCCGAAGCAGTCGTCCGAATCCATGATCGAGAACTGCGGCTTCAGGCCGACGTGCTCGGCCTCCTGGCGCAGGATCTGCACGCCCAGCGAGTGGAACGTGCAGACGGTGAGCTGGTTGACGGGCACCTTGCGGCCTTCCTTGCCGGGCGTGGTGAGCGTCTTGCCCTCGAGCAGCTTCGACACGCGCTCGCGCATTTCGGCGGCCGCCTTGTTCGTGAACGTGACGGCGGCGATGTGGCGCGGCTCGAAGCCTTTCGCCTCGATCAGGTGCGCGATCTTCTGCGTGATCACGCGGGTCTTGCCGCTGCCCGCGCCGGCGAGCACGAGACAGGGACCGTCGAGGTAGCGCACCGCTTCGTTCTGGGCGGGATTCAGGCCTGCGGACATGATGGCGGATGGTGTTGCGGTTGACGGCGGAACGCCGGGAGGATGCCGTGCGCGGCGGGCTGGCGAAGCAGGCGGACACGCGGGCAGGACGCGCATGTTAACACGCCGGCGGCGCGCTTTTCGGGAGCGCCGCCGGACGGGGCTGCGCGGGCCGACCGGCCGG
>NZ_JAAGPB010000809.1:0-2485 GCF_017104585.1 Burkholderia sp. Ac-20392 | reverse complement strand
CCGCACGCGTCGAGCCCGCGCACCGCGATGCCGCTGAGCACGGCGACGGGCGGGCCGGCCGTGTACGGGTCGCGCACGGCGTCGAGCAGCGCGGCATGCAGGTCGGCGCGATGCGCGTTCCAGTACGGTGCGTTGAAGGCGGCCTCGACGTCGTCGCCGAGCGGGAAGGAACCAAGCAGGCTGCCGTCCTGCCAGCGGCGGCGGATCGTCGCGGTCGGCGCGACGGCGGCCAGCCGCTGCCGGTCGAGCACGCCGAGCGCGCGCAGCGCGCGCGTGGCGTTCGGCACGACCTGCAGCCCCGCGCCGACTTCCCGGAACGCCCGGCTCTGCTCGAGGACGGTGACCCGATGGCCGGCGCGGCGCAGCGCGAGCGCGGCGGCCAGGCCGCCGATGCCGGCGCCGACGACGATCGTATCGAGTGACAGGGAGGGTGTCATGGGCGGGTTCGCTGTGGGTCCGGAAGGGATCGGCATGGCGTCATAGTCCCGGCAGCACGTCGCGGGCGAACACCTCCAGGTTGTTGCTCATCAGCTCGTACGGCTGCGCGCCATAGTCGATGTGCCACAGGATCGCGTCGAGCCCGAGATCGGCTTCCAGCGCGCGAATGCGCTGGCGCACGGTGTCGGGCGTGCCGAGCACGGCGGTCGCGTCGAGGTCGGCCGTGTCCATGCCGCCCATCTTGTTCTTCATCGCCTCGTTGTAGCCCTGGTAGGCCGACGACTGCACCTGGTCCCACGACTTCGCGGCTTCCGCGAAATAGCGCCAGTGATGGCGCAGGCGCGGTTCCGCGAGCGCCAGCGCGTGCGCGTCCGACGTGCCGATCATCAGCGGGATGCTGATCGCGACCTGCGGCCGGCGGTCCGTATGGCCGTGATGGCGCTCGAACGTCTCGCGATAGAGCGCCACCATGTCCTGCGTCTTCGCGAGCGCGTCCTTGCGCGGCGGCGCGGCCATCAGCAGGTTGAAGCCGCGTTCGCCGATCCACTCGAAGCTGGACGGCGTGAGCAGCGCGGCGACCCAGACCGGCGGGCGCGGCTGCTGCGTCGGGCGCGGCAGCGATTGCGCGTCGCGATAGCGGAAGAACGGCGTGTCCTCGCTGACCGATTCCTCGGCGAGCAGGCGCACCGTCGCGTCGATCGTCTGCTGGAAGCGCGCCTTGCTCGAATCGAGATCGATGCCGAACGCATCGAATTCGTACGGCAGGAACGCGCGCGCGAAGCCCAGTTCGAGCCGCCCGTTCGAGATCGCATCGAGCTGCGCGGCTTCGGCCGCGAGCTGGATCGGATGATGGAACGACGCCTGGATGCCGCCCGTCATCAGGCGGATCGACTTCGTCTGCGCGGCTGCGGCCGCGAGGAACATCAGCGGCGACGGGCTGTAGCCGCCGTACGGCTTCAGGTAGTGCTCGGTCATTTTCACGTACGCGTAGCCGAGCTTGTCGCCCAGTGCGCTGAGCTTCAGTGCGTTCGCGTAGTAATCAGCAGCCGGGCGGTCGGCCGGGCCGGTATCGGGCAGAAAGGACACGCCGAACTTCATAGACACCTCACAGGTTGATGTGCTGCCGTTGTCTGCAAAGGGGAACCGATGCCGCGTCGAATGCGTCCCCCGGTCGGGAAACAAAGTCGCTCGCAATGTACTTGCAAGGATGATCCAATCATAGGATGATTGGGTCTATGCAAGTCTTACACGATGCAAGATTTGCTGCAAGCGTTGCTCGGTTGTTGCTCCAGTTCCGCCCGCAAGCGGGCACCCCGGGGGCAGGCTGAAGTCGCACGGGCCGGCCTCTCCATTTCTGGCGAGGAATCAAGGATGAATGCTCTTCTATCGGTTTCTGGCAAGGCGCTCAGGATGCGGCGGGTGGTGCGTGCCGCGTCGGGCAAGTGTCTGATGGTGCCGCTCGACCATTCGCTCGCGGACGGGCCCAT
Source organism: Burkholderia sp. Ac-20392 (assembly GCF_017104585.1). Taxonomy (NCBI): domain Bacteria; kingdom Pseudomonadati; phylum Pseudomonadota; class Betaproteobacteria; order Burkholderiales; family Burkholderiaceae; genus Burkholderia; species Burkholderia sp. Ac-20392. The sequence continues at coordinate 560 of NZ_JAAGPB010000809.1, read as the reverse complement.
CGCCCATCCGCAGCAGTTGCGGCAGTTGGTTGGCGACATCGCCGCGCACGGCGGCGACGCGATCGTCGTGCATCGCGGCCGCGCGCGCTTCCTGTCTCCCGACGTGCTGAGCGATCTCGCGCTCGTCGTGCACCTGAACGGCAGCACGCGCTACGCGGAGGACGTGAACGCGAAGACGCTGTTCGCGAGCGTCGAGGATGCAATGGCATGCGGCGCGGACGCGGTCAGCGTGCACGTGAATCTCGGCTCGAAGACGGAAACCCAGCAACTGCTCGACCTGAGCCGCATCGCGGCCGAGTGTGCGCGCTGGTCGGTGCCGCTGCTCGCGATGATCTATCCACGCGGCCCGGGTCTCGGCGATCGTCCGCAGACCGAATTGATCGCCCATGCGGCGAACGTCGCGGCGGATCTCGGCGCCGACATCGTCAAGCTGCCGTACAGCGGCGACGCCGCGAGCATGGCCGACATCATCGCCGGCTCGTCGCTGCCGGTGCTGGTCGCGGGCGGCGCGAAGCTGCCGGAAGACGAGTTCGTCGCGTTCACGTCGCGTGTGATGCACG
>NZ_JAAGPB010000808.1:0-234 GCF_017104585.1 Burkholderia sp. Ac-20392 | reverse complement strand
TACAGTATTGTGTGAGAGATGTGCACGAGACCACAGGTATATGCATTATCAAATGACGGCTGAGTCACGAAGAAGTATACATGTATCAGAACTATTTCACTATTTGATATCACAACCTGATATTTAGTTAAAGATATGTAGATATGTATGATAACATTTATAATGTATGATATAATTATTTGTGGTCTTACAGTTATTCGTATATATTTTATTTTTTTTTTTTTTTTTTTTTTA
>NZ_JAAGPB010000807.1:0-2291 GCF_017104585.1 Burkholderia sp. Ac-20392 | reverse complement strand
AACCCGGCCGCGCGCGGCCGCCTGAACGGGCTGTTCGTCGGGCTGTTCTTCATCGGCGGCGCGCTCGGCGCAGTGCTCGCCGGCACTGCGTGGGCCTGGGGCGGGTGGAGCGCCGTGTGCAGCGTGGGATTCGCGTTCGCCGGCACGGCCACCGTCTTCGGGCTCACGGCCGGACGCGGGGCCGGCGCAGCCGCGTTGACGCGCCCGCGTGCCTAGGCCAGCGTGACGCAGGCCCGAAAAGCCGAACGCCCCGCCCTCTTGCGAGGGACGGGGCGTTCGGCGCACCGGTGTCGGTGAGAAATCAGTGACGGACCAGCGCCATCATCGCGCCGAAGCCGACGAACAGCCCGCCCGTCAGCCGGTTGAAGATCTTCGCGACACTCTGGCTCTTCAACGTCGCGCCGATGCGCGTGCCGAACGACGCGTAGACGAGATACCAGCTCACCTCGATCACCGCGAACGTGACGACGAGAATGCCGAACTGCGGCAGCGTCGGCTCGGCCGCGTTGATGAACTGCGGCAGCAGCGCGGCCGCGAACAGGATCGCCTTCGGGTTGCTGCCCGCGACCAGGAAACCGTTGCGGAACAGCGTCCCGCGCAATGCCGGGGCGGCCTGGCGCGACACGGTGTCGACGTCGGTGGCCGGCTGCTCGTCGTCGACGCGTGCGCGCCACGCCTTCACACCGAGGTAAATCAGGTAGGCCGCGCCCGCGAAGCGCAACGTGTTGAACATCGCCGGCCAGGCTTCCAGCACCGCGCCGAGACCCGCCGCCGACACCGACAGCATCAGCACCAGCGCACTGAGGCAGCCGGCCATCGTCCACGTCGAACGCCGCAGCCCGTGCCGCGCACCGTGCGTCATCACCAGCAGCATGTTCGGGCCCGGAATCGCCGACACGACGAACACCGTCGCCACGAAAAGCCACCACGTATGCAAGTTCATGCCCGCCTCTGCGTCGATGTAAGGGAAAACGAAACGTCGATTATGCCGGTGCGCCGGACTTCTGTCGCGCGGCGGATCAGCGGCCCGCGCGGCGCAGCGCGACTTCGCCGAGCACCGCGAAATCCTGCTCGCCGCCGCCGTGCGCAAGCGCGTCGAGCAGGTTGTCGCGCACGACGCTCGCCACCGGCAGCGGCACCGACACGGCGTCACCGGCTTCCAGCGCGAGGCGAACGTCCTTCAGCCCGAGGCGCGCCTTGAAGCGCGCGGGCTCGTAGCGTCGCTCGGCAATCATCGAGCCGTAGCCTTCGTAGACCGGGCCCGGAAACACGCTGCCGGTGATCACGTCGAGGAAGTCGCGCATCGCGACGCCGTGCGCGCCGAGCAATGCCGAGGCTTCGCCGAGCGTCTCGATCGCCGACGCGAGCGTGAAGTTCGCGGCGATCTTCGCGACGTTCGCATGCTGCGGCAGCGACCCGAACCGCCAGGTCTTCTGGCCGATCGCGTCGAACAGCGGCTGCACGCGGTCGATCGCCTCGGCCGGGCCGCCCGCCATGATCGTCAGGCGCGCGGCGGCGGCGACATCGGGCCGGCCCATCACCGGCGCGGCGACATAATGGATGCCGCGCGACGCATGCGCGTGCGCGAGCGATTCGGCCAGCGCGACCGACACCGTCGCCATGTTCACGTGGATCAGGCCGCGCGGCGCCTCGGCGAGCAGCGCATCGTCGAAGATCGCGCGCGCCGCGGCGTCGTCGGCGAGCATCGAGAACACCGCGTCGCCGCGAAACGCGTCGGCCGGCGTGTCGACGATCTGCGCGCCGACGGCAACGAGCGGCTCGGCGCGCTCGCGCGACCGGTTCCAGACCCGCACCGTATGCCCGGCCTTCAGCAGGTTCGTTGCGATTGCCTGCCCCATTTCACCCAGCCCGATAAATCCGAGATCCATTTCCCGCTCCTTCGCTCCGTGGAGCGGGGAGTTAACCACAGATGCGCGACGTCTGCAGGGCACGCAGCCGGCGATGCGCGGTGCCATACTGCGCGCATGGCGACCGCGACCTTCCGCTTCCACGACGAACTGAACGCCTTTCTCCCGCGCACCCAGCGCGACCGCGCGTTCGGGCATGCGTGTGCGCGTGACGCGACGCTGAAGCACGCAATCGAGGCGCTCGGCGTCCCGCATACCGAAATCGGCCGGCTGTGCGTGAACGACGCGCCAGCCGCGCTCGACCGGCCGCTCGACGACGGCGACCGCGTCGAAGCCTTTCCGGAACGCGCGCAGCCGACGACGAACGGGGCCACCGCGCCGCCACCGGCGCAGTGGCGCTTCGTCGCCGACGCGCATCTCGGG
>NZ_JAAGPB010000806.1:0-2437 GCF_017104585.1 Burkholderia sp. Ac-20392 | reverse complement strand
CCCGATGCAGCACGGCCCGCCACGCGCCGCGCCCGCCGTCGCGCTCGAATTCGGCGAACGGCAGCCGCTCGACGATCGGCCCGCCGTCCGCCCACGACATCGACGGCGCGAACGGCGTCGGCACACCACCTGCGGTACGAATCGACGTACACCCGGACGCATCGGCGCGCGGGGCGTCGTGGCCTTCCGCGACCGCGACCCAGTAATCCAGCGGCGCACCTGTCAGCTCCTGGACTTGCATGACTGTCTCCGTGACCGTCGTCGTCAAGTCGACATGCTAACCGTTGCACCCGCGCACGTTGCGATCTCCGCTGGCGCCGCCGTGCTTTACAAGCGCTGCCGGCCCTGTCGCGAAAGCATGACGCCCTGCTCCTTCCGCGCGGGGCGGCCAAGTGTAGAAACCCGACCGCCGCGTCGCACGACGTCGACGCCTCCACCGCACCCGCATCAATTCGTGTTACGAATCCCCGATTCCTGCCTACAATGTTCAGAACGCCAGTCGTCCGGCCTGCCGCGGACGACAACCGGATCCATACGGTGCAGCGCAGGCCGGATCTCTCGGGGGACGTATGTCCGCGCATGCCAGAAAGCCACTGGTCTCGCTCGTCGTGCCGTTCCACGACGAGGACGAAGCCATCGATGCATTCTTTGCAACGACGCTGCCGATCCTCGAATCGGTCGAGTCGGTCCGCTTCGAGATCGTCTGCATCAACGACGGCAGCCGCGACGATACGCTCGGCCGGCTGATCGACGTCGCCGCCGGCGACCCGCGCGTGCGCATCGTCGATCTCACCCGGCGCTTCGGCAAGGAAGCCGCGCTCACCGCCGGCCTCGACGAAGCCTCCGGCGCCGCCGTGATCCTGATCGACGCCGACCTGCAGGACCCGCCCGCGCTGATTCCCGCGATGATCGAACGCTGGCTCGCCGGCGCCGAGGTCGTCGCCGCGAAGCGCACCGACCGCATGTGCGATCCGCTGATGCAGCGCGTGGCCGCCGCGCTCTACTACCGCGTGCACAACCGCCTCTCCGAAGTCGAGATGCCCGAGAACGTCGGCGATTTCCGCCTGATGGATCGCCAGGTCGTCGACGCGCTGCGCGCGCTGCCCGAGCGACGGCGCTTCATGAAAGGCCTGTTCGCGTGGGTCGGCTATCGCACCGAGATCATCGAATACACGCGTGCGCCACGCAGCGGCGGTCGCTCGAAATTCTCCGGATGGCGGCGCTGGAACTTCGCGCTCGAAGGCATCACGAGCTTCAGCACCGTGCCGCTGCGCGTGTGGACCTACCTCGGCCTCGCGTTCGCCGCGCTGTCGTTCGTCTACGGCACCTTCATCGTCTTGCGCACGCTGCTGTTCGGCAATCCCGTGCATGGCTACGCATCGCTGATCTCCGTGATGCTGTTCGTCGGCGGCATCCAGCTGATCGGCATCGGCGTGATCGGCGAATACCTCGGCCGCATCTATCACGAGTCGAAGCAGCGACCGGTCTATCTCGTGCGGCGGCGCTATCACGCGCAGCGGGACGGCGCCGCGCATCCGGCGTCGAAGCTGCTGCAGTTCCCGCTCAAGCGCACGCACGCGGGCCGCCGCCGGACAGCGCCGCCCGCGGCCGCCAGCCACGCTGTGGCGCGCAAAGCGTCCGTCAAATAACCCCGCGCACGACGCATGGATCTCCCGCGGCAATCGATGCGATCGGCGGACCTTCCCGTCCGCGCGTGGCTGACACCGCGGCGTGTCGTTGCGTACAGCGCGGTCGCGCTCGCGTGCTATGCGCTGTTCGCCGCGATCTGGGTCGCCGTCGTCCGTCACGCGCCCGCCACCGCGCCGTCACGCCCGGGCGCCGACTACGCGGTGTTCTGGTCGGCGTCGTACGTGATGCTGCACGGCTCGCCGTGGCAAGCGTACGACTTGCCGACCTTCTCGCGGCTGGCCGCCGACCTGTTCCCGCAGTTCCGCCGCGACGACCTCGTCGCGTGGCTGTACCCGCCCACCAACCTGCTGCTCGTGACGCCGCTGGCGCTGCTGCCCCATGCAATCGGCTATCCGCTGTTCGTTGCGTTCGGCGTCACCGTGTTCGGCTTCGCCGCGTCGCGCGTATCGGGCCTCGGCGCGATCCCCGGCGCATCGCGCATCGGCGGGTTCGCGCTGGTCGCCGCCCCGTTCGTGTTCGTCACCGGGATGTTCGGACAGAACGCGTTCCTGACCGCGTCGTGCGCGGCGCTGGCCGTCTGCTGGGCGGACCGTCGGCCGATGTGGGCCGGCCTCTGCATCGGCCTGCTGTCGGCCAAGCCGCAGATGGCGCTGCTGTTCCCGTTCGTGCTGGTCGCCACGCGCGCCTGGCGCACGATCGCGTGGGCCGCGCTCGCCACCACCGCGTTCACCGCGCTGAGCGTCCTGATCTGCGGCGTCGAGTCGCTACGCCTGTTCGTCGCGGGCAA
>NZ_JAAGPB010000805.1:0-233 GCF_017104585.1 Burkholderia sp. Ac-20392 | reverse complement strand
AAAAAAAAAAAAAAAAAAAAAAACATTTAGAGTAGAGAATAGTAGAAATAAAACGCTTGAACACATGTCAGTAGAACATTCAACTATCGCATAAGATCACAGTCTAGTATAATGACACCATGTGGCATGATACCTACGTGAGAAATGCTACCTAGCTAATCTGACATGCGCTCTGCGACACACAGCATCTACATAGTGTGACTCGTGTTCATATCATCGGTGCTATTACTGAT
>NZ_JAAGPB010000804.1:0-2604 GCF_017104585.1 Burkholderia sp. Ac-20392 | reverse complement strand
CACGGCCGCCTGCTGCGCGCTCGCGGCGACCTGCGTCGGCACCTGCGTGAGCCGCGTGATCTGCTCGGCGAATTCGGATAACGAAGAAACCGCGCGGTCGAACGACGCCGGCTCGTCGAAGAGTGCGGGGAGCTGTTCGCGGTTCTGCAACTTCACGGCGCCCGCCGACACCCACAGCCCGTTGTCGACGACGACGGGCGGCAGCGCGTGCACGCTGTTGTCGCCGTCGGCGGTGCGCTTGAGGAGCGCGCCGGATTCATCCGAATCGCGTCGCACGTCCCGCTCGATGCCGCTGCGCAGCCCGGTGCAGCCGCTCAGCAGCACGGCGGCCAATAACGAAAGAACGAAAAAAATGCGCATCAGCCCGCTCCCTGCGCGACGACGCGCAACACGTGATTGCCTTGATAGAGAATCGCCTGGATCGGCGTCGCCGTGCGGCCGAGACTCGCGACGAGCACTTGCAGCGCATCCTCGAACGAGCCGCGCAGCGTCGCCTGCGCGTCGATGCTGAAATCGACCGGCGCATCCCAGACGAGCTGCCAGCCCGCCGTGTGCGCCCATCGCGACAAGACGCCGCGGATCGTGCCGTCGGACGCGCGTACGTCCCAGACGGGTGCGTCCGCAACGGGCAGCGACGCGGGCCGTGCGGCCGTGGCCGGCGCGGCCCCGGCCGACGCCGATGGCGATATCGCGCGCGAGACGTCGACGCGCGTGGCCGTCAGCGGGGCGTGATCGAAGCGCTCGACAAATGGGCCGCCGATCGCCGGATCGGTGCCGGCGGGCGGGCCGCTCGCCGCGCAATCGGTTGCAAAAAGCGCGGTCGCGATGAACGCGGCCGCGGCGACCGTAGCGCCGTGCATCATGGTTTTCCTCGTTACTCGACTGCTGCCGTGCGCCGCTGGCCCCCGCGCTTTGCTGCTCGATGATCCCGGATGTCGCGTCCGACGCCCCGGACCGCCTGCGCGGCCGGAAATGGCTTTCCGAACATGGGATTACCGCAGCGCTACATAATAGGTCTACACACGCAGTCGCATTATTGAAGTGATTATTGCGCGGCAAATATACCCTGAACGGTTTGACAAAAGCTAGTTTGCATGCAAAATTAAATAGACCATTCAATTTCTTCTTTCATTGCGGGAAATGCACCGCTCAATCCATTCATTCGAACTGCCAAGATGAACCAGCATTCCGCCGCCCCGCTGCGCGATCTCGCGGGCGAAGTGCTCGGCCTGATCGACCTGAAGCAGATGTTCACCGACATCCACATCGAGCAGGACCGCCCCGTCACGATCAAGACCCCGCGCGGCTGGGTCGAGACGAGCGACGAACCGGTGCTCCTCGACGACATGCGGCCGCTGCTCGACGCGATCGACGAGCATTGGGAAGCCGCGCTGCGCCAAGGCACGCTCGACCGCCCGTTCGTCCTCACGCGCTGCCGGCTGCGCTGCCACGTGTACCGCGCGGGCGGCGGCCGCAAGATCGTGATCTCGATGCGCCGGCTGCCGCTCAAGCCGCTGCCGCTCGAGGAACTCGGCCTGCCCGTCTACGTGCGCTCGATGCTCGACAACACGAAGGGCATCATCCTCGTCACGGGCCCGACGGGCTCGGGCAAGACGACGACGATCGCGTCGCTGCTCGAGCACATCAACACGACGCGCAACACGCATATCGTCACGATCGAGGAGCCGATCGAATACTATCTGGAGCGCCGCCAGTCGATCATCTCGCAACGCGAAGTGCCGACCGACACGCCGAATTTCCCGCACGGGCTGCGCGAGGCGCTGCGGCAAAGGCCCGACGTCGTGATGGTCGGCGAGGTGCGCGACGCGCAGACAGCCGACACGCTGCTGCAAGCGGGCGAATCGGGGCACCTCGTGCTCGCGACGATGCACACGGGCAGCGCGGTCAGCGCGCTCAACAAGCTGCTGTCGTTCTTTCCGGTCGAGCAGCGCGACCGGCACGCGGTCGCGCTCGCCGAATCGCTGATCGGCATCGTCTGCCAAAGCCTCGTGCCGAGCGCGGACGGCGAAAGCCTCGTGCTCGCGAGCGAACTCCTGTTCAACAACAACAACCAGGTCGCGAAGCTGATCGCGGAGCCGACGAAGCTGCACCTCGTCAACGAGTTCCTGCGGCGCCGCGAGGACAACATGTCGCGCTCCCTGAACGACGACCTCGCCGCGCTTGCGGCCCGCAACCGGATCTCGACGAAGGACGCGTTACGGGCGACTTACAATCGGATCGAGCTGAACGAAATGATGCAATCGATTGTTAATCGTTAGGCGCGCATCCGATCCGCTATTTTTATTCCGATCTAAAATCGGAAAAAAATCGTATAAACACGCCGAATCCCGTGTTAATCGACTGGTGGAATTAATTTCAAAAAGCCGATTGTCGTCGCGCGTCGAAATCGTGCCAGACCGTCGTTTAATAATGCGTGAGGTTCGCATCAATTGCCGAGCAGGCGCGTCTGCGTGCTGAGGCCGAGGCCGTCCGGCGGCGTCGCCGACGAATGCGCGCGTAACGTCGCGCGCTTCGCGGTTTCGGGGAGGCTGGCGATTGCGCTTGCCGGGGCCGGCGCGCGTCGCGCCTGCGCGGTCGGCGATG
>NZ_JAAGPB010000803.1:0-2595 GCF_017104585.1 Burkholderia sp. Ac-20392 | reverse complement strand
CGCGGCGAGCAGGCCGTCGTCGGTCGGCCCGTCGTCGGCAAGCCGCGCCGCCAGTGCGCGATCGAGTGCGCGCACGTCGCCCGCGTCCGGCATCCGGCCCGCGAGCACATGCAGGATCGCGGCCGTGAAATCGACGGACTCGATCAGCTGCAGCAGATCGACGCCGCGTACGGAAAGCCGGTCGGGCGAGATCGAGACCGCATCGATCTCGCTTTCGTCGCGTGCGGCGCGCGGACGGGCGGCGTCCGGCGCCGGCAGGTCGTGAGCGGTTCGCATCGGCGATGCCCCGCTTACTGCTGCGCCGGCTTCGCGATCAGCACCTCGAAGCCGATCGCGAGCATCCCCGACCCCTTCGATACGCTGGCGTGCTCGCCGATGCCGGCTTCGTGCAGGTGCGCGACCGACTCCGCGACCGTGAACTTGCCGTCGAGATGGACCGGATGAACGCCGGCAGCCGCGCGGCGCTCGTTGAAGAACGCCAGCGCCTCCGGCGCCGGATCGCTGCAGGGTTCGTGAATCAGCGCGAAACCGCCGGGCGCCAGCGTGCGGAAGATCTCCCGGTACGCGCCGACCGGGTCGGCCCAGTGATGCACGACCGAGCGGCCGATCACCGCGACGAACGTCCCGTCGTCGAACGGCAGCGCGTGGACGTCGCCCGCGCGGATGTCGATGCGCCCTTCCAGCCCTTCCGCGCGCACGTTCTGCTCGGCGCGCTGCACCATGTCGTCGTAGTAGTCGACCCCGACGAAGCCCAGCGGCGCGAGCGACGGGACGCGGGCCAGCTCGATCAGCGTCCGCGCGGTACCGGTGCCGACATCGAGCAACCGGCCCGACGCGATGCGCCGCTGCGCGAGCTCGTGCTCGACGCGCTGCACCAGATTGCGGTTCCATTCGAGCGTGAACGTGTCGACGTAGTGATCATAGGTGTCGGCGTTGACTTCGGCGGGGGTATTGGTACGCATGCAGGTCTCCAGTCGTGAGGTCTAGGGGTACAACGGTCGTGGCATCATCCGGCCGCGGCGCGCACGCCGGCCGGGGGTGCGGACGGCGCGGCGCCGAGCCTGCGCATGAGCCGCAGGAAAATCGTCAGGTACACGGCCTGGCGCACGACGCTCACGCCCGCGAGCAGCGCGAACAGTTGCGTGAGCGCGAGATGGTGCGTGACGCCGAGGTAGATCGCGCCCGGCGTGACGACCCAGGAAAAGAACAACCCGAGCGCCATCGCGCGCGCCGGGCGTTCGAGAATCTGGAAGCAACCCGTCACGAGGTTCGTCAGCAGATAGCTGAAGACGAACAGCGGCACGTAGTCGAGCAGCGCGGTCGCGACCGCGATCACGCCTGCGTCGGACGCGAGAAAGCGCAGCGCGAGCGCGCGCAGCAGGAAGAACGCGACGCTGATCGCCGCGGTGAACAGCACGCCCAGCAGCATCACCGACTGCAGTGCCGCCCGGGACGGCGCCCGGCTGCGCACCAGATGACCGATCCGGATCATGAACACCATGCTCAGGCCCTTGATGAGGATGAATCCGATCGTCATCAATTCGAAGCCGATGCCGTACCCGCCGATCGCGCGCACGCCGTAGCGGGCGATCAGCGAATAGACGGCCGTATTCGCGAGAAAGGTCAGCGCCTCGAGCGCAGCCGAAGGCAGGAAGATGCGCAGCAGCCGTCGCTGGGTCGGCCATTCCACGCCGGGGCGCGGCAGCACGACCTGCTCGCGGCGCAGCCGCGGGCGGATACACCGGACGCACCAGCCGAGATACAGGCTCTTGGTGATCCACGAGGTCAGCGCGAGGCCGAACAGCTGCAGCGACGGATGCTGGCCGAACAGCCCGAACACGAGCAGCGGATCGAGGATGTTGTTGACCACGCCGCATGCGATGCTGATTCGGGCAGGCGACTTGGTGTCGCCGTACGTGCGCATCGCCGCGGAAAGCGCGGTGCTGAGCAGCGTGAGCGGAAAGCTGCCGATCACGAGCGCGTAATAGCCGAACATGCGCTCGCCGTGGAACTGGCCGCCGGAAATGAACGTCATCAGCGGCGCCCGCGTGCCGATCAGCACCAGCACGACCAGCGCGCCGATCGCGCCCGCGAACACCAGGCTCTGCACGAACAGCCGGCCCTGCTCCTCGCGGGGCGCCTTGGCGAACACCGCGACGAACGACTCCTCGAAGCTCTTGCCGAGCAGGAACAGGAACGTCGCGACGCTGCCGTTGACGAGCGCGAGCAGCGCCATGTCCTCCGCCGGCAGGTCGCGAATCCAGCGATAGTCGAACAGCGTCATGCAGTAGCCGAAAATCGACGACAGCACCATCGGATAGAGCATCAGCCAGGTCGCGCGCACCTCGGCCGCGAACTGTCGCATGCGGTCGGCCCGCGACGCGTGCGTCGAGGCCAACGTCGCAGCCGTGGCAGCCGTGGCAGCCGCGGCGGACGGACTGGGCGCGGAAGACGTGGCGGGCGCGGCAGGCGCGACTGTGGCGCGATCGTCAGACATGGGCGTGCCTCTCGTCGATCAGGCGCGGCAACTTCTGGCGCGCGGAGAAGCGCAATGCGTCGCGACCGAGCACGTCGAGGCGACCTTCGCCCTTGTCA
>NZ_JAAGPB010000077.1:0-25303 GCF_017104585.1 Burkholderia sp. Ac-20392 | reverse complement strand
TACGTAGTGTTATATTGTGATTGGTGCAGAGACCCGATATACATACACCGAGATATACCATCTGTCCCTGCACGACGCTCTTCCGATCTCCGGCCCGTTCCGGCGCGGTGCGACCGTCCGCCCGCATCGTCGCGACACGCGGGCGGGATCGCCACGTCACGCCCGGCGTCACCTGACGCCGCCGCCCTCGCGCCCGGAAGACACGTTGGCCAGGTAATACGCCACAGCGCGGATGTCGTCGCCGGACAACCTCGCGACAGCCGCATGCATCGCGCCGGCCGAATCGGCACGATTCCCGGTCTTGATGGCGGTGATCTGCTTCACGAGATCCGCCTCATCGTGATTCGCGAGGCGCGGCGCGCGATCCGCCGATGCGGTCGCCGCCGCGTCGTGCGCCGGCGCGATACTCGCCAGATAATGCGCAACGGCCCGGATGTCCTCGTCCGACAACGCCGCGGCCACGCCATTCATCGCGCCTGTCTCGTCATGCCGCTTGCCCGCGCGGAACGCGACGAGCTGGTCCGCCAGATAGGCCTCGCCCTGCCCCGCGAGGCGAGGCGCGCGTTCGTTGCCCGTCAGGCCTGCACCATGACAGGCGACGCAGCTCCTCGCCTGCACCACCGCCATGCCGCGCGTCGCGAGCGCCGCGTCGACCCGGATCCGCTCGTTCTGCACCGGCGCCTGCCGCGCGAAATACGCGGCCAGCAGCTTCATCTGTTGCTCGTCCATGCCGCGCGCAAGCGGCCCCATGGTTGGGTCCGGCCGGCGGTCGCTGGCGAACGCGCGCAACTGGGCCTCGAGGTAGGCCGCCGGCTGGCCGGACAGCGCCGGGTATCCGCCGTTACCGGACTGCCCGCGCGGGCCGTGACAGATAAAGCACGTCTCCTGCGGCTGCGGCCACGGGCCGGCATCGGCCTTGAGCGCGTCGACTTCGCGATCCAGCGCTTTCCCGAAGCGGTAATAGCCGTACAGATCGCGCCCGAACAGCACGCCGGCCGCCGACGCCGCAGCCACCACGACTACGCCGATGATCAATGCTCGCTTCACTCAAGCCTCCGTCGTCCGATGCGCGAGCGCACCCAATACCTGCAGCGCGGCGCGATGCCCCGAACGCACCGCACCATCCATGGCGCCGGCCCAGATGTCGGCCGTCTCCGTTCCTGACCAAATCAGCCGCCCGACCGGCGGGTGCAGGTACTCGCCCCATTTCGTCCAGAAGCCGGGCGGAATCGGATGAATGCAGGTCAGCGACCACGGATCCACCTTGCCCCAGTCGTAATCGTGGAACTGCGTCGGGCGCAGCGCCTTGTCGCCGAGCGCCTGCGCATAGATCGCGGAAAGCGTCCGTTCCGCCACCTTCGCGTCGCTCGCGAGCGCGCCCGGTGCGATGAAGCCGTTGATGACGCCGATCGAACCGTCCGGCGGCGAATTGTCATAGGCCCACAGCAGCGGGCTGTTGACCGGAATGACCTGCCCGTTGCACCCGTCGTCCCGCCAGAACGGCCGGTCGTAGACGTGCACCGTCTTGCGCATCGGCGCATACGCCGGCCACCGGCGCTGCAACTGCGCGCGGCCGTCCGGCAGCGGCGGGTCGAACACGACCTGGTTGCACAGCGCCGGATTCAACGCGACGATCACGCGGCGCGCGCGCACCACATCCCGGTCGGTAGTGAGTTCGACCACGTCGCGATTCCAGCCGGCAATCTTGCGCACCGGGCAGGACAGCTTCACCCGTTCGCCGAGTTCGTTCGCCATCCTGATGCTCAATACCTGAGAACCGCCGACGAAACGCGATTCCTGCGCGCCGCCCTTGATCGACTCGAGCTGGTCGTAATCGCTGTTCGCGCTGTTGATCGTGGCCAGGTAGTGCAGCAGGCCGAGCTGCGCCGGCGCCGTGCCGAGCGACAACCGGGCCGCCAGGCTGAACGAGAATTTCTCCTCGTTGGTCAGGCCTTGCTGCGCGAGCCACGCGCCCAGCGACATGGTGTCGAGCGCCGCCGCATTCGGCGCCTTCCACGGCGCCGCCGACGGCACGTGCTTCGCCAACGCGTTGAGCCGCGCCGCGATCACCGGGTTGCCGCCCACCGTGCCCTGCGTGTCCTGGGCCACCCGCGCACCGTCCGCGAGAAACACCGTCTTGCCGGCGTAGTAGGTATCGAAGGTATCGACCTTCAGCTCGCGCGCGAGATCGACGATCGCCGTCTGGCCGGGGCCGAACCATTGGCCGCCGGCTTCGGAGATTCGCCCGCCGCCGAGGTCGTGGTTGTAGGTGCGCCCGCCGACGCGATCGCGCGCCTCGAGCACGACGAACGATTCACATCCGGCACGCTTCAGGTCGCGCGCGGCCGTCAGCCCCGCGAGCCCCGCGCCGATGATCGCGACGTCGAACACGCCGTCGTTTCCGGTGACTGCGCTGGCCGCACGCGCGAACGACACTTCGCCGGCCGCGAGCGACGCAGCGCCCACCGCCGCGATGCGCAACAGGTTGCGCCGGGTCTGTGCATCCGGCCTGGGTTTGCGATTCATTTTTCTGTTCCTTCCGTCCTCGTCAGTTTGTCCTTGCACCGGCACGCCGCGATGGCGCGTGGTCACGCCATCGACTCGCCGCACGGGCTGCCCGCGAACACCCGCGTCACCGCCGCGTCGACCCAGGCGTCGGTCAGGTGCCACCGTCCGCTCGCGCCGTCGGGCAACACGTCGTCGCCCAGCCCCGTCAGGCCGAGCGTCAGCCACTCGATCGGCAACGGCAGCCGCATGTCGGTGGGCTCGGCAAGCTCGGCGGCACGCGCCGCCGCCCGATCCCGCCGCTCGTTCAGAAATGCGGCGAACCGCGCGCGGAACGGCTGGTCGTGCACGGACAGGAGCGCCGCTTCCATCCACATCACGCACGCGTCAGGCTGGCGATAGCGCTGCCTGAAGTACGCATGCAGCGCACGCTCCGTCACCTCGCGGCCATCGCGCGCTTCGACGATGCGCATCAGTTCACGCTCGACGTCTTCGTGATCGCGCTTCAGCAGTTCGAGCAACACGACCGTCTTGTCGCGGAAATTCGAATAGAACGCGCCGCGCGTATAGCCCGCCTCGACGGCGATTCGCTCGATGCTCGCCGCCGCATATCCTCTTTCGGCGAAGATCGTGCGTGCCGCTTGCAGCAGACGCTCCCGTGTGTCGCCATCGCCTTTCCTTCCGCGCGGAGGCGTCCGCCTCACCGCATGCGCGGACTGATCCTCGACGTTGATTCCATCCCTCGCCATATCCTCATTCATGTCAGGATTCCTATTCGAACGAGGTAAATTCATGCCATCGGAGAACGCGAACAGCCCCGACCCGCGCGGCATGACGTGTCCGTTCCAGCGCGCAGTAGGCGTAATAGATCGCGACCGCGAAATATGACCACGTCAGCAATGCCAGCACGGGAAAGCTGAATACGGCGGCGTGCGCATTGCCGGGCATCTTGTACAGATCGTCGACGTACGCGACGATCAGCGACAGCACGAGCGCCAGCGTCGTGGTCGTCGCATGCCACGCTTCCCCGGCGCGCAACAGCCGCCCGACGAAATAGACCAGATAGAGCGCCAGCAACGCCCACATCGCGACGTAGAAATACGGCAGGACGGTATCGACGAATTCGAGTGTCATCAGCGCCATCGTTCCCACCGCGGCGGTCCCGAACAACATGACGACCTGCTGGGCCATCGGCCTGTATTCGTGCGTGACGGCCATCATGCCGGCAGCCGCGATCACCGGGATGCCGAACCCTCTCGTGAACGTGTCCAGGAAATGCGCGACGCCGGACGCGCATGACCAGCCCGTCGCCATGAAAACCAGCGCATTGACGGAGGACGCCGTCACGACCCACCAGGCGACGCCGAGCAGCGGGTTGCGCCGCCGGACGAACTTCAGTCCGTAGGTGCCGGTCGCCCATGCCAGCAAGGCGACGGACAACCCGATGTCAGGAGATCTGAAATCCATCATGAAACTTCCCGTACCGATTCGGTTCGATGCTTCATTGCTTTCCCGGCTCGACGTTCGCCCGACTCGATTGCGCGCGCCCACCGGGGTGCGCGTGTTTCCCGTTCGCATCGGCCGCGACACCGCAACCTTCGTCGATCCTCGCCTCGTCCATCGAGCACCGTCGGATCAAGCGAATCGGGATACCTCATAAATAGAAAACGTTGACTACTGTAGGTCATAATACATAACAACTGGACATGAAAAAAAGCAGGGTATTCCCCTGCCTCGAAAACACCTGAGCCGCTCGAAATCATCAGGGAAGCATCCAGCCACCCGAGGGGTAACACGCCTGTCAGCCCGTCCCGCACGGCAACGCCAGCGTCGCTCGACTTCCAACGTACGCCGAACCATCGTGTCATTCGATGGCCAATTTCGTGCGGTAATATTGCGATTCGATGGAATGAATAGCAGGATCCCAAGCGGACACCATGATTGAAGAACCCATACCGTCCCGCACACATCGCGCTGTTCGGCCGCTGCCTCTGTCGGTCGGGAACGTTTCCGTCGATACCCGCCCGGCCTTTTCTGGTCTCGAGCGACATCGCACCTCCGGCACACCTGCCGTGGGAAACCTCGACGCACCGACGCACGCCCTTTACCCACCCCAATCACGCCCGTCCCCTGACGCCACGGCAATCCAACCGCACGACCGTCCCGTCGTCACTCGACGCAACGCCACGCTTGGGAGCACGAAATGAAACTCAGTGGGCTGGGCCGCAAGATTGCGGTGTCGATGGCGGAGCTGGCGCTAGGCATCACGCTGGTCGTCGTGCTGATGGTCTATGCGTTCTACTACGTGATGCTCCGGCACTGGGGCGACTATTGCAACCAGGCGAGCTGGATTCCGTCGAACCCCGAATGGCTATGGCTGGGCATGACGCTCCTGATCGGCCTGATACTCGCCATTGTCGTGTCGGCCCGACTCGCGCATCGCATTCTCGTGCCGCTCAACTCGGTCGCGGACAGCATTCGCCGCGTCGCCAAGGGCGACCTGACCGCGCGCGCCGTTGCCGGCGATCGATCGATCCGCGAAGCGGCGCTGATCGCGGACGACTTCAATGCGCTCGCGGCCCAGTTGCAGCGCATGACGGACGAGCAGGCATTCTGGAATGCCGCGATCGCGCACGAACTGCGTACACCGGTCACGGTCCTGCGCGGGCGGTTGCAGGGGCTGACGGAAGGTGTCTTCCAGCCGGGCGACGCGCTGTTCCGAAGCCTGTTGACCCAGGCGGAAGGACTGACGCGCCTGATCGAGGATCTCCGCGTGATCAGCCTCGCCGAAAGCGGGCATCTGAGCGTCAGCATCCAGGAGACCAATCTGGCCACGCACGTCAAGGCGGTCGTCGAGATGTTCGAGGATTCGCTGGCCGCGGCCGGTCAACACATGGTGCTCGATCTCGACACGCGGCCCGTCCACTGCGACCCGTTCCGGATGCGCCAGGCGCTGCTTGCACTGCTGGAGAATGCGCGGCGCTATGCGGTGCCCGGCACGATCCGCATTCACACGCGCGTCGAAAACGGTGCGTGCCGCTTGCAGGTCGAAGACGACGGGCCGGGCATTCCGGCCGATTACGCCGCGCAGATTTTCGATGCGTTCAGGCGCGTGGACGACGCGGATTCCAGCCAGAAGGGCGGCAGCGGCCTGGGGCTGGCCGTGGTTGCGGCCATTGCGCAGGCTCACGACGGAGAGGCATCGTGCCGCCCGACTGCGCGCGGCGGCACGGTGTTCGAGTTGCGCTGGCCCGACGGCCCCGCTTCGCCGCGCATGGCAGCACCGAGCCGGAAGGACGCGCCGCCCACCACGCAGCGCACCGCCGATACCGACCCACGGTAAGCCTCCCGGCGAGCGGTCGACGCGCCTTGTGCGCCCGGCCGCCGCCGCCCCTTCCTCGCCCTCCTGCCGCCACT
This sequence comes from Burkholderia sp. Ac-20392, assembly GCF_017104585.1. Taxonomy (NCBI): domain Bacteria; kingdom Pseudomonadati; phylum Pseudomonadota; class Betaproteobacteria; order Burkholderiales; family Burkholderiaceae; genus Burkholderia; species Burkholderia sp. Ac-20392. The sequence continues at coordinate 19,381 of NZ_JAAGPB010000077.1, read as the reverse complement.
ACAGCGGCACGGAAGGTGCGCGGGCCTGATCCAGGCCCACGCCGCCCCCACCGAAGCGAACCTCGCAATAGCGCCCCCGAGCACCGGCCCGCGCATGCCGACGGCACGCACGACTACCCCCACAATTCATCAGATGATTGCGGCATTCCGGGATTCCCGCGCCGCCCACCCTGCTTCCAGATAGCGCCGAGCCACCCCGGAGCCCGTCATCTTCTGGCTCGACCCGCCTCCGGATCGCCCGCCCGCCAATCTTTCGCGCCCTCCATCAAACCTCCATCTTTCCGCACAAAAAACTCCATCGGGCGCACGCACACTTCGCTCCGAAAATGCGGGCCACTGGGTGCCTGCGTCCCATGGAGTCCACATGAAAAATCAGAAACGAGCCTGCTACGGCGCCGTGTGCGCGCTGGTGGCGGCGATGCTGGCGGGCTGCGGGCCCTCCGAACAGCAGGCCGCCGCGCCGGCCACCCCGGTTGCGGCGATGACGCTGGCGGGCGCCCCCCTCGACCTGACCGAAGACCTGCCGGGCCGCGTCGCGGCCGTCCGGATCGCCGAGATCCGGCCGCAGGTCAGCGGCATCGTGCAGCGACGGCTGTTCGAGCAGGGCACGGAAGTCCGTGCCGGCCAGCCGCTGTTCCAGATCAACCCGGCGCCGTTCAAGGCCGACATGGACACGGCCGCGGCGGCCCTGCAACGCGCGGAAGCCGCACTCGCACGCGCCAAGGTGCAGACCACCCGGCTCAAGCCGCTGGTCGAGGCCGACGCGATCAGCCGCCAGGTGTATGACGACTCGGTGTCGCAACGCGACCAGGCTGCCGCCGACGTCGCCCAGGCTCGCGCGACGCTCGCCCGCCGCCAGCTCGACCTGAAGTTCGCGACCGTCGAAGCGCCGATCACGGGCCGCATCGACCAGGCCCTCGTGACCGAGGGTGCGCTGGTCGCGAGCAGCGACAGCCAGCCGATGGCACGCATCCAGCAGATCGACCAGGTCTACGTGGACGTGCGCCAGCCGGCCGCGTCGCTCGAATCGCTGCGCGGCGCGCTCGCGGCCCAGCCGGACACATCAGGCAACGGGCTGCCGGTCGACGTGCTGCGCGACGACGACTCGCGCTACGACGTGAAGGGCCGCATGCTGTTCTCGGGCGTCAACGTCGACCCGGGCACCGGCGACGTGCTGCTGCGCGTGCTGGTCGACAACCCGAAGCGTGAGCTGCTGCCGGGCATGTACGTGCGTGCCCGCATCCCGCGTGGACACTACGAGAACGCGCTGACCGTGCCGCAACAGGCGATCGTCCGCGCGGGCGGCAAGCCGCAGGTCTGGGTGCTCGACGCAAAGAGCCAGGCGCATCTGAAGGCCATCGAAGTGGGCGAGCTGACGAACCGCAGCTATCGCATCAAGTCGGGTCTGCAAGCGGGCCAGAAGGTCGTCGTCGAAGGCATGGAGCGCCTGAGCGACGGCGCGACCGTGACGGCGACCGCATGGAAGGCGCCTGAAGCGGTCAAGACCGCTTCGTCGCACTGAGTCACGGGGAGCCTCCAGTCATGTCCCAATTCTTCATCCGGCGCCCGGTCTTCGCGTGGGTGATCGCCCTCTTCATCATCCTGCTGGGCCTGATCGCCATCCCCGAACTGCCGGTTGCGCGCTATCCGTCGGTCGCGCCGCCCACCGTCACCATTACCGCCACCTACCCGGGCGCCACGCCGCAGACGATGACCGACAGCGTGCTGAGCCTCATCGAGCGCGAGCTGTCCGGCGTCCGGAACCTGCTGTACTTCGAATCGGCGTCGGATACCTCCGGCCAGGCGAAGATCACCGCGACCTTCAAGCCCGGCACCGATTCGGCGATGGCGCAGGTCGAGGTGCAGAACAAGCTCAAGTCGGTCGAGCCGCGGCTGCCGCCCGTCGTGCGGCAAAACGGCGTGATCGTCGAGTCCGCCTCTACCGGCTTCCTGTTGTTCGTCGGCCTGAAGTCGGACAGCGGCCGCTATGACGAAAACGCGCTGGCCGACTACATGGCGCGCAACGTCGTCGAGGATCTGCGACGTGTCGAAGGCGTCGGCAAGGTGCAACTGTTCGGCTCCGAACAGGCGATGCGCATCTGGGTCGATCCGCAGAAGCTGATCACCTACGGCCTGTCGATGAACGACCTGACGACGGCCGTCGCCCAGCAGAACGTGCAGATCGCCCCGGGTAGCCTCGGTGCGGCGCCCGCGCTGCCGGGCCAGCGCGTGACGGTCCCGCTCACCGCGCAAGGCCAGCTCACGTCGCCCGAGCAGTTCGCGAAGATCGTGCTGCGCGCGAACGCGAACGGCTCGAAGGTCGTGCTCGGCGATGTCGCACGGGTCGAACTCGGCCCGCAGTCGTTCACCTTCGTCAACAGCGAGAACGGCAAACCCGCCACCTTCGCCGGCGTGCAGCTCGCGCCGGGCGCCAATGCGGTGAAGACCGCCGAGGCCGTGCGCGAGCAACTGGACATGATCGCCAAGACGATGCCCGCCGGCATGACCTACTCGATCCCGTTCGATACCGCGCCGTTCGTGAAGATCTCGATCGAGAAGGTGATTCACACGCTGATCGAAGCGATGGTGCTCGTGTTCCTGGTGATGTACCTGTTCCTGCAGAACGTGCGCTACACGCTGATTCCGGCGATCGTCGCGCCGGTGGCGATGCTCGGCACCTTCACGGTCATGCTGATGACAGGCTTCTCGATCAACGTGCTGACGATGTTCGGCATGGTGCTCGCGATCGGCATCATCGTCGACGATGCGATCGTCGTCGTGGAGAACGTCGAACGCCTGATGGTGGAAGAAGGCCTGTCGCCGAAGGACGCGACGATCAAGGCCATGAAGGAAATCACCGGTGCAATCATCGGCATCACGCTGGTGCTGACGGCCGTGTTCCTGCCGATGGCGATGTCGAGCGGTTCGGTCGGCGTGATCTATCAGCAGTTCACGATGTCGATGGCCGTGTCGATCATGTTCTCGGCCCTGCTCGCGCTGACGCTGACGCCGGCCCTGTGCGCGACGATGCTCAAGCCGGTCGAGCATGGCCACCACGAGAAGCGCGGCTTCTTCGGCTGGTTCAACCGCCGCTTCGACCGCATGACGAACTGGTACGAAACGCGCGTCGGCAAGCTGGTCGGCCGCACGGGCCGCGTGATGCTGCTGTTCGTCGCGATTTCCACCGCGCTGGTGTTCGGCTTCCGCATGCTGCCGTCGTCGTTCCTGCCCGAGGAAGACCAGGGCTACTTCATGACCGGCTTCCTGCTCCCGTCGGATTCGACCGTCGAGCGCACGGGCGACGTGGTCAAGACCCTCGAGAAGCATCTCGCATCGCGTCCGGGCATCGAGTCGAGCATCTCCATCATCGGCTACGGCTTCTCCGGCCTCGGCTCCAACGCGGCACTGAACTACGCGGTGCTCAAGGACTGGGACAAGCGCGAAGGGGCAACCGCGATGGACGAAGCGATGCGCGCGCAGGCTGCGATGGGCGGCGTGACGGAAGGCACGGTCATGAGCCTGTTGCCGCCGGCGATCGACGGGCTGGGCACCAGCTCGGGCTTCACGATGCGCCTGCAGGATCGCGCGAACCAGGGCTACGCGGCACTCAAGGCGGCTGAAGCCAAGCTGCTCGAACTGGCCGCGCAAAGCAAGGTGGTGACCGGCGTCTATCCGGACAGCCTGCCGGCCGGCACGAGCGTGAAGCTGGACATCGACCGCGACAAGGCCGAAGCGCTCGGCGTGTCGTTCACGACCATCAGCGACACGCTGTCGGCCGCGATGGGTTCGACCTACGTGAACGACTTCCCGAACGCGGGCCGCATGCAGCAGGTGATCATCCAGGCCGATGCGCCGGCACGCATGCAGATCGAGAACGTGATGAAGCTCTACGTGCGCAACGCGACCGGCGGCATGGTGCCGCTGTCCGAAGTGGTGCGCCCGGTCTGGTCGGAAACCCCGCTGCAACTGGTGCGCTTCCAGGGTTACCCGTCTGCACGGATCTCCGGCGGCTCGGCCCCCGGCTACTCCAGCGGCGCGGCCATGGTCGAGATGGAGCGTCTGGCTGCGCAGTTGCCGCCGGGCTTCACGGTGGCGTGGACCGGCCAGTCGCTGCAGGAGCGTGAGTCGGCTTCGCAGGCGCCGATGCTGATGGCGCTGTCGATGGTCGTCGTGTTCCTGGTGCTCGCGGCGCTGTACGAGAGCTGGGCGATTCCGCTGTCGGTGATGCTGGTGGTGCCGCTCGGCCTGATCGGCGCACTCGGCGCGGTGATGCTGCGCGGGATGCCGAACGACGTGTTCTTCAAGGTCGGGATGATTACCGTGATCGGCCTGTCGGCGAAGAACGCGATCCTGATCGTGGAAGTCGCGAAGCAGTTGCGCGAGGAAGGCATGGGGCTGATCGAGTCGGCCGTGCAGGCCTCCAAGCTGCGTCTGCGCCCGATCCTGATGACCTCGCTCGCGTTCGGCCTCGGCGTCGTACCGCTGATGATCGCGACCGGCGCGAGCGCCGAAACGCAGCACGCGATCGGCACCGGCGTGTTCGGCGGCATGGTGACCGCCACCGTGCTGGCCATTTTCTTCGTTCCGGTTTTCTACGTGTTCGTGATGAGCATCCAGGAACGCATCTCGGCATGGCGCGCATCCGGCAAGAAGCCCGCCACCGTGACCCACGAACATGAAGGTTGATGCCATGCGATCACTCATTCTTTCCGCCGCGGTTTCCGCCGCGCTCGCGCTGTCGGCGTGCTCGATGGCGCCGAAGCTGGTCAAGCCCGAGATGCCGGTGCCGACCGCCTATACGACCGCTGCCGCGGCCGACCAGCACGCGAACGCGGCCGATCTCGGCTGGCGCACGATGTTCGGCGACCGTCGCCTGCAGCGCCTGATCGAGCTCGCGCTCGAGAACAACCGCGACCTGCGCCTGGCCGCGCTGAACGTCCAGGCTGCCGAAGCGCAGTACGGCATCCAGCGTTCCGCGCGCCTGCCGTCGATCGGCGCCGGCGCGAGCTTCACGCGCCAGCGCACGGCCGCCGACTCGCAATCGAACCCGCCGCTGCTCGAAAACACGCAGAACCAGTACGGCGTGAACGTCGGCCTCAGCGCGTTCGAGATCGACCTGTTCGGCCGCGTGAAGTCGCTGTCCGACGCGGCGTTCGCTCGCTACCTCGCGACCGATCACGGCCGCCGGGCGGTGCAGATCGCGCTCGTCGGCTCCGTGGCCAACGCGTATTTCGCCGAGCGTCTCGCGCAGGAACAGCGTGCGCTGTCCGAACGCACGCTGAACGACTGGCGCCAGTCGCTCGACCTCGCGCGCCGCCTCAAGCTCGCGGACCAGGCCAGCGGCGTCGACATCGCGCAGGCCGAAGGCCAGGTCGCGAGCGCCAGCGCCGATCTCGAAGCGCGTTCGCGCGCGGTCGAGCAGGCCAACAACGCGCTGCGGCTGCTGGTCGGCACCGACCTGCCGAAGAACCTGCCCGATCCGCTGTCGCTGGAACGCCAGCCGGTGATGACCCAACTGCCGGCCGGCCTGCCGTCGGAATTGCTGTACCGCCGGCCGGACATCCAGCAGGCCGAGCAGAATCTCGTCGCCGCCAACGCCGACATCGGCGCGGCGCGCGCGGCATTCTTCCCGCGCCTGTCGCTGACCTCGTCGATCGGCTTCCTCAGCCCGGGGCTGGGCAGCCTGTTCGACGGCGGCCAGCGCGTGTGGAGCTTCGCGCCGCAGGTCACGCTGCCGATCTTCCAGGGCGGCCGGCTGCGTTCCGAGCTGAATCTCGCGGAAGTGCGCAAGTCCAGCGCGGTCGTCGAGTACGAACGCTCGATCCAGACCGCGTTCCGCGAAGTGGCCGACGGCCTCGCCGGGCGCGAGACCTTCAGCCGCCAGATCGACGCGCAGGCCCGGGTCGTCAAGAGCGCCGAGCGCCGTACCGATCTCGTGAACCTGCGCTATCGCGCCGGCATCGAGGATCGGCTGGAACTGCTCGACTCGCAGCGACAGCTGTATGCCGCGCGCCAGGCGTTGCTCGATCTGCGCAACGCCGAACTGGACAACGCGGTCGCGCTCTACAAGGCGCTCGGTGGCGGGCTGACCGACACCGACGTGCCGCCCGCCAACAACGTGGCGAAAAACTGAGCCATGCACCGTCGCCAATCCGTTCGCGACGATTGAAAGCACGGTGAAGTCCGGCGGCGCACGTGCCGCGCCGCCGGCCCGCCTACCGGTCACGCTCACTTCCAGTGAACCCGATGAACCCTCTGATACTCATTGCCGAAGACGATCCGGAGATCGCCGAAATACTCGACGCCTACCTCGCCCACGACGGCTTTCGCACCTATCGCGTCGGTCACGGCCAGGCCGTGCTCGACGTGCAGCCCGTGCTGAAGCCCGACCTGATCCTGCTCGACGTCAGGATGCCGCAGAAGGACGGCTGGGAGGTCCTGGTCGAACTGCGTCGCCGCGTCGACACGCCGATCGTCATCATCACGGCGCTCGACCGCGAGATCGATCGCTTGCAGGGGCTGCGTTTCGGCGCGGACGACTACATCACGAAGCCGTTCAATCCGGCCGAGGTGGTTGCACGCATCCGCGCGATCCTGCGTCGTCTCGAAACGGCCTCGTCCGGGCGCTTCATCAAGGTCGGCAACCTTGAAATCGACACGCAAAGCTACCTGACCACCGTCCGCACGGACGCCGGAGAAACCGGCGTCTCGCTGACGCTGACCGAATTCCGGCTGCTCGCGCACCTGGCCGGCTCGCCGAACCGCGTGTTCACGCGCAGCGAACTGATCGACGCCTGCCTCGCCGACGTCGATGCGCTGGAGCGCACCGTCGACAGCCATATCAGCCGGCTGCGCAAGAAACTCGAATGCGCGGGCGCGTCCGGGACGCCGGAGGTGATGCGCGGCGTCGGCTACCGGCTGCGCAGCACCCCGTGAATGCATGTCATGGATCGCGGCTGCGCGTGGCGATGACAGTCGGACTCCTGACGATTGCCGTCGTGCTGACGATCGCGACCGGATGGTTCGTCGTCTACGGTCTGTTTCTCGCCGTTTCGTCTGCTGCGACCGACAACCCGATCGCGGCCTTGATCCGGGAGACGCCGAGCTATCTGATGCTCGCCGCCGTGCTGCTGACCGCGCTGGTCGCAACGGTCGTCGACCTCGTCAGACTGGCGCGCGGAACGGACTGATAGCCACAGGCGGACGCGCATTGCGCGCCTGTGGCCGCGCTGCGATTCCGCTGTTTTTGATTCGTTACGGGAAAAACTTCTCTTCCAGAGATCCGATCAACTGCATGCGCGCAGCGAGGTACGAAATGAGAAATCAGGGAAATGTCTCTTCGTCAATCGATGGCGATTCTCGCGAACTGGAAAGAAGCGATGATCCACCCGTTGGGTGCGTAAAGTTGATTCCGATCGACGCAATCGAACCCGAGCAACGCTGGCGCCACATGATGCACTCGCTCAACACCTGCAGCGACGGCGCGCGAATCACCCGGCAGCGCAGGGATTGCGTGGTCGATTCACGTAGAAAAACGACTTCGGGCGATCGATCGAGGTGCAGCGCAGCGATCGATATCCTCGATCAACCGACGGCCAGCACGGTGGTGCTTTCGTGGCGGGATTCAACTGGCGGACATTACGGCTATCAAAATTGGCATAAGGGATTTGCCAGACGGCCAGGGTTATGCGCGATGAGCGGCATGCCCATCACGCCGGGCGACGAGATTTTTCGGCCCAGCGTGCGAAATGGCCGACCGACGAACTGGTCCGCGATGATCCTCGCGATTCACATCTCCTGCATCGACTTTGCCCGGATCACGAAATAGCAGTGGCGCCCTTCAAACGCCCAGCCGGACGCGGAAGCTGTCCGGCTCCTGGAAACCGGGCCGCCCATTGCGCCTTCCGTCCGACTGAAGCGCTCATGGGCAGCCCAACGCCAAAGCGCTGACAACAGACCCCTCACCATGGCCATTTTCGAATTGATGATCGCGCTGCTACTGGCGATCCTTGTCTTGCACTACGTCGGGCACAAGCTCGGGCTCCCCCCCGCCGTCGCACTGATCATCGGCGGCGGCTTCATCGCCTTTCTGCCCGGCCTGCCCGAGGTGCACATCGATCCGGAACTGGTGCTGGTGATTTTCCTGCCGCCTTTGCTGCTCGACAGTGCCCTCGGCATTTCGCTCGACCATCTGCGCCGGCACATGCTGGGCGTCGGGGCCCTGGCGATCGGCGCGGTGCTGTTCACCACCGTCGTGGTGGCCCTCGTCACCCACTGGCTCGTGCCCTCCCTGCCCTGGGCGGCTTGCGCGGCCCTGGGCGCACTGGTCGCGCCGCCGGATGCGGTATCGGCCCGCGCCGCGCTGCAGCAAGTGAAACTGCCGCGCCGCCTCCTGATCCTCCTGGAGGGAGAAAGCCTGTTCAACGATGCGACGGGCCTCGTGCTGTTTCGCTTTGCGGTGGCTGCGGGCGTGACGGGCCTGTTCAGTCCCGCCGAAGCCCTTGGCAGCTTCGCGCTGCTGGCGCTGGGCGGCGTCATGGTCGGCGCCGTCGTGGGGGGCGCCTGGGTGATCCTGATGCGCCATCTCGACGAAGACAGCCTGGTCATCGCCGCCAGCCCGCTTTGTGCGTGGGGTTCCTATCTGCTGGCCGAACGCTTCCACGTCTCAGGGGTGATCGCCACCGTGACCACGGGGCTCATCTGTGCCTGGTTCCAGCATCGCGTGCTCAACGCGTCGGCGCGCCTGTACGGCACGGGCTTCTGGACTGTCACGATCTTCATTCTCGAGGCCTTCGTGTTCCTGATCATCGGCTCCTCGCTGCATGAGTTGATCCAGCGGGGCGACGGGCTCGACACGATGCTCGCGGAGATGGGCGTACCGGTGCTGATCGTCGTGCTTTCCGTCATCCTCGCGCGGTTTGCCTGGGTGTATGTGTCGGACGCCGCGCTCATCCTGTTGCGGAAGTTGGGCGTGACCCGCTTCCATCCGCTCGGGCTTGCCGATGCGACGGTATTGAGCTGGGCCGGCATGCGAGGGGTGATCACCCTGGCGCTCGCCGCCAGCTTGCCGGACAGTTTCCCGGGGCGCGATTTCATCCTCGTCACCGCCATTGCCGTCATCCTCGCCACCGTGCTGGTGCAGGGCCAGACGCTCGGCGCGGTGATCCGCTGGACGGGGCTCGCGGCGCCGGAAAGCGACAAGCCTCGCCTGAGCATGAGCGAGGCGGAGGCCGTGATTGCCAAGGTGCAGTACGAGTTGATGGCAAAGCGGGCCTACAACGAGGCAGGCGAACTCGTTCACCCGATGCTCCTGGACATCCACAAGCACAAGGCCGAGGACATGGCCCGCTACGCGCGGCACGCCGACGAATACAAATCCCAGCTCGATGCGCGTTCGGATACGTTGCTGGAATTGATCGCGGCGGGACGGGCCGAGCTGATGCGCCTCTACCGTGCCGGCGACATCGACGAGCACACGCTGCACGAACTGACACGCGACCTCGATCTCGAGGAACTCCGCGCCATTTCCGCCAAGGCGTGAGGAGATCGCCGTCGATGGAAACGCAACGCATTCGAGCCCGCCCCGGCTCCATCATTTCTCCATCAAACCGCACAAAAGCGTCCATCGACGCCAAGCACACTGCGAAGCAAGTCATCGAATACGCATGCGCGAGCGACACGAACCCATGGACACGTTTCCGACCCTGATCGCCTGCGAGCATTGCGACAGCGTCTACCGACGCCGCGCGCTGGCGCCTCACGAGGTCGCGCGTTGCGAGCGATGTTCCGCCGTGCTGTTTCGATCGAGCTGGCTCGATATCGACCGGTGGCTCGCGCTGGCGGTTGCGGCAGGCGTGGTGTTTGCCATTGCCAACCTCTGCCCGATCATGCGGATCAGCGTGCAGGGGCTGCATAGCGAAGCCACGCTGTGGCAATCCGCGCTCGCGCTGGCCCACGGTTTCGCCGCGCCGATCGCGATTCCGACGGCGCTGGCCATCGTGGTGGTGCCGTTCCTGCAGATCGCCACGCTGATCTGGTTGCTGGCCTTCGCCCGTGCCGGGCATCGCGCGCCCGCATTCGGCCCGCTGATGAAGCTGCTCGTCGCGCTGCGACCCTGGAGCATGATCGAGGTCGGATTGCTCGGCATCCTGATCGCCATCATCAAGCTGTCCAGCATCATGCAGATCATTCCCGGCGCGGGCTTGTGGGCCACGGCCGTGCTGATGGTGCTGATCCCGCTGATCGCGGGCCACGACACGCGCCAGCTATGGGACTGGGTCGTGCCGATGGAAACTTCCGGAGGCCGCCCGTGAGCCTGCCCGTGCGCGCCAGTCAGCTGGGCATGGTCGGGTGCCATACGTGCGGCCTCGTCTGCCGCACGCATGCCGCCGCCGCGCAGGATGCCCATTCGCATGCCGCCGAAGCGGAACGCTGCCCGCGATGCGGATCCGCGCTGCACGCGCGTCGCTCGAACAGCCTCGTGCGCGCGTGGGCGCTCCTGATCGCCAGCCTGATCTTCTACCTCCCCGCCAACCTGTTGCCGGTGATGCGCACCACGCTGCTCGGCAGCCACAGCGAATCGACGATCCTCAGCGGCGTCGTGGTGTTCTGGAAAGCCGGTTCGTACGGCATCGCGTCGGTGATCTTCATCGCGAGCGTCGTCGTGCCGTGCACGAAGTTTCTCGCGATCGGCACGTTGCTCGTCACGACGGGCCGGCGCAGCGTGTCGGCCATGCGCGAGCGGGCCGTGCTGTACCGCGCGGTCGAGCTGGTCGGCTACTGGTCGATGCTCGACGTGCTGGTCGTCGCAATCATCTGTGCGCTGGTGAAGTTCGGTCCGCTGTCCGAGATCGAACCGCGCGCCGGCATTTTGTTTTTCGGCATGGTCGTCATTCTCACGATGCTGTCTGCGATGAGTTATGACCCACGCCTCATTTGGGACGCCGAGGAAGCATGAATCCTGCATCCGGCCCGCAAGGCCTCGAACCCCACGATCCGCCCGTGACACGCAACCGCGTGCGGCTTTCGCTCGTCTGGCTCGTGCCGCTCGTCGCGGCATTGATCGGCCTGTCGATGGTCATCCACGCGTGGTTGTCCGTCGGACCGGAAATCACGATCACGTTCAACACCGCACAAGGCCTCGAAGCCGGCAAGACACCCGTCAAGTACAAGGACGTCGTGATCGGCACCGTGACCGCCATCTCGCTGAGCGACGACAGTTCGCACGTGGTCGCGACCGTATCGTTCGTGAAGAATGCGCGCAACCTGATTCGCGAAGACACGCGCTTCTGGGTCGTGCGCCCCCGCGTCGGCATGAGCGGCGTATCGGGCATCGATACGCTGTTCTCCGGCGCGTACATCGGCATGGACACGGGCCGCTCGGAAAATTCGCGGAAGGCCTACACCGGGCTCGAAACGCCACCCACCGTCGTCAACGGCACGCCGGGGACGAGTTTCGCGTTGCGCGCCACCGATCTCGGCTCGCTCGATATCGGCTCGCCGGTCTATTACCGCCATCTGATGGTGGGCCACGTCGCGTCGTACAAGCTCGACATGCAGAGCCGCGACATGAACCTGCAGGTGTTCATCGATGCGCCGTACGATCGCCTGGTGACGACCGATACGCGCTTCTGGAACGCGAGCGGCATGGATCTGTCGCTCGACGCGAACGGCCTGAAGCTGAAGACCCAGTCGGTCGCGACGATCGTGGGCGGCGGCATCGCGTTCGCGACACCGGAAGACAGCGACGCGGCGGCCGCCCGTGCAGGCAGCCTGTTCACGCTCGCCGACCACGAGACTGCCGCGATGGCCGCGCCGGACGGGCCGTCCCAGCTCATCCGGCTGCGCTTCGAACAGCCGTTGCGCGGGCTTGCGGTCGGCGCGCCGGTGGAATTTTCCGGCATCGACATGGGCAAGGTCGTCTCGACTCAGCTCGACTTCGACCGGTCCACCCGGCGCTTCCAGTCCATCGTCATGGTCAAGGTCTATCCGTATCGGCTCGGCCCCGTAATCGAGAAACTACAAAAGACCGAAGGCAACGGCAATCCGCGCGCGGCCCAGTTTCTCGCGGGCCTGGTCGAGCATGGGCTCCGTGCGCAGGCGCGTACCGGCAACCTGCTGACGGAGCAGCTCTACATCTCGTTCGATTTCGTGAAAAACGCGCCGAAGGTGGCGCTCGATGCGAATGCCACGCCGCTGACCTTGCCCACCGTGCCGAGTACGTTCGACAAGCTGCCGGAGCAGCTCGCCGACATCGTCGACAAGATCAACAAGCTGCCGCTGGATTCGATCGGCAAGCATGTCGATTCGAGCCTGACGAACCTGGACGCGACGCTCAAGCAGGTCAACGGCCAGTTGCTGCCGTCGACGACGCGCATGCTCGACCAGGCGAACCAGACGTTCGGCACGTTGCGCCAGGGCATCGCCGACGACGGCCCGCTTCAGGAAAACCTCACGAACACGCTGACCGAAGTCCAGCGTACCGCGCGCTCGCTGCGCACACTCACCGACATGCTGGGCCGCCGTCCCGAATCGCTGCTCCGGGGCACCGGGGCCGATCACGCGCCGAGCGCGCCTGTCGCCCCTTCCACTTCGCCTGTCCAGCAGGAGCCACGACAACCATGAGCTTCCCGATTCGCGCCAGGACGATCGCCCTGGGCGCCGGCGCCGTCATCGCGCTGACCGCCTGCGCGTCGAACCCGGTGCATTACTACACGCTCGTCTCGCCGGCCGCGGCCACGGCCACGTCCACGACGCCGACGACCGCGCGCGCCGCCGCGCCGCTGGCGATCAACGTGTTGCCGGTCGGCATCCCCGCGCAGCTCGACCAGCAGCAGATGGTCGTGCGCAGCGGGACGGGCACCGCGGTGATACTCGACAACGAACGCTGGGTCGCACCGCTCGGCGACGAGCTGCGCGCGGCGCTTTCGTCGGCGCTCGTCGAGCAACTGGGCGCGCGCAACGTCACCGGCCTGCCGCGTCCGTCGAACCAGACCGTCATGAGCATCCGCACCCAGGTGCGCCGCTTCGACGCGTGGCCCGGGAGCATGGCCCAGTTCGAAGCCGATTGGGTCGTCGGCGTGCAGCAGGACACGCCGGGCACGCGCATCTCGTGCAGCACGCGGCTCAACGAGGCCGCCCCTGGAAACTATGCGGACATGGTGCGCGTGCAACAGCGCATGATCGAGCAGTTCGCCGCGCGGATCGCGAGCACGGTGCGCAGCTTCGGCAGCGGGCGTCCGGCCTGTCCCACCGATTCGTAAACCGTCCCGCCAAGGGGAGCCGCCCATGGGAGCGCGCGAAGGTATCCGGTTATGGGAACCGGCTACCTTGAAGCGTGACGCGACCCATTACGCGCGCCGCCGGTAAGTGCCCGGCGTGCTCCCCGTCCAGTGCCGGAACGCGCGATGGAACGCGCTCGGATCGTCGAAGCCGATGTCGGCGCCGATCGCCGCGATCGTATCGGGCGTATCGGTCAGCCGCTGGATCGCGATGTCGCGTCGCAGTTCGTCCTTGAGCACCTGGAACGTCGTCCCTTCGGCGGCCAGGTGGCGGCTCAGCGTGCGCACCGAGCAATGCAGGTGCTCGGCCGCGTGGTCGATCACCGGCAGGTCGGGCAGCGCTTCCGACAGGTACTGCCGCACGCGGTGGCACACGAGCTGTTCGCTGAACGATTCGAAGATCCAGTCGCCCGGTGCGCGCGCGAGGAACTTGCGCAGGTTGCGCTTGCTCTGCCGGATCGGCGCGTCGAGGTAATCCGCGCTGAAGCGCATCAGCGTACGCTCGCAGTCGAACTGCACGGCGCCGGTGAAGAAGTACAGGTGATCGACCGCATGGCGCGGCCGCGGGCACGCGAACTCGATCTGCAGCAGCGGGATCTTCTGCCCGATCAGCCAGGAGCACACGCCGTGCACGAGCTTGAGCATCAGCTCCTGGCCGAGCGCGCCAATCGGGCCGATGGCGTCGTTCGGGCGCAGCACCGCCTGCGCGACGAGACCGTCGCGCTTCGATTCGACGAAGAAATCGTCGAGCAGGATATGGAAGAATTGCCCGAAACGATGCAGCGCCGTTTCGAGGTTGCGCGCATCGAGCAGGCTCAGGCACAGGTACTTCAGCGTGCCGCCGCGCAGCGGGCGCGAGAAGATGCCGGGCATCTCGTCGTCGAGGTCGATCGCGAGCGTGCGGTACAGCGTCGAGAACTGCTCCTCCGTCACGCGCGCATGCGGTTCGCCGAGCAGCTCGATCGGGATGCCGGCCCCGCGCAGGTAGCGCTCGACCACGTCGCGCTGCACGCCCGCGCTCGCCAGGAAACCGTTGACGAGCGAGATCGGCACCGTCGCGCTCGGCGACGGCAGCGCACGCCCGGGTGCGGGCCCGGGCTGGGCGGAAAGTGAATCTGAACCGGTCATCGCGTCCCCGTCGATCGAACCGCTCGCATTGTACTTGAGCGGCTCGTGCGGAGCCTTCCGGGCCTTCGGCGCGCCGGATGCTGCACGGCACGCCGACGCCTTCAGTCGGTGCATCAGTCGGTGCGGCTGAGTTCCCGGCGCAGGATCTTGCCGACGGTCGACTTCGGCAGCCGGTCGACGAAGCGAATGAGCTTCGGCACCTTGTAGCCCGCGAGGCTTTCGCGGCAATGCGCGACGAGCTGCTCCTCCGTGACGGTCGCATCCTGCGCCAGCACCACGAACAGCTTGACCGCCTCGCCCGTGCGCGCGTCCGGCACGCCGATGCATGCGCATTCGACGACGCCCGGCACCCCGGTGGCGACGGCTTCCACTTCGTTCGGGTACACGTTGAAGCCCGATACGATGATCATGTCTTTCTTGCGGTCGACGATCCGCAGGAAACCGGCTTCGTCGAACACGCCGACGTCACCGGTGCGGAAATAGCCGTCGGCCGTGAACGCGGCCACATTCGCGTCCGGCTTCTGCCAGTAGCCGCCCATCACCTGCGGCCCCTTCACGCAGATCTCGCCCGCGCTGCCGATCGCCACCTCGTTGTCCTGGTCATCGAGCAGCTTCACGTCGGTCGACGGCAGCGGCAGGCCCGTGGTGCCCGTGAACGAGTCGATCAGCTGCGGGTTGAACGACACGACCGGCGACGTTTCCGACAGCCCGTAGCCCTCGCGGATGAAGTTGCCCGTCACCGCCTTCCAGCGCGACGAGATCACGTCGATCACGGCCGCGCCGCCGCCGGCCGACAGCTTCAGTCGCGACCAGTCGACTTCCGTCAGGCGCGGATGGCCGGCGAGCCCCGCGTACAGCGTGTTCACGCCGACGAACACCGTCGGCCGCGCGGCCTTCAGCACGTCGATGAAGCCGTCCATGTCGCGCGGATTCGCGATCAGCCAGTTCTGCGCGCCGATCGCGAAGTAGGACAGGAAGTTCACCGTCAGCGCGAAGATGTGATACATCGGGATCGCCGTGACGACGACCTCCTCGCCCGGCTCGCGCGCGGCCGGCACGATCGCCCCGAACTGCTCGATGTTCGCGACGAGGTTGCGGTGCGACAGCGCGGCGCCCTTCGACAGGCCGGTCGTGCCGCCCGTGTACTGCAGCAGCAGCAGGTCCGCGCCGCCGAGCTCGACCGGGTCGAACGCGAGCGCTTCCCCGGCGGCAATGGCGTCCGCGAGCGGAATCGAACCGGGCGGCAGCGCGTCGCACGTACCGGCCGGCGCATCGACGACGCCGAGATCGCCGCGCCCGACGCTCAGCACGGTGCGCACGCGCGTGCCGCCGACCACCTCGGCGAACGTGCCCATCGACCCGCCGCACACCACGGCGACTTCGACGCCCGCGTCTTTGAGCTGATGTTCGAGCTCGCGCGCCGTGTAGAGCGGGTTCACGTTGACCTGGATCGCGCCGATCTTCGCGACCGCGACGAACGCGACCGGGAACGCGAGCACGTTCGGCAGCATCACGGCCACGCGATCGCCCTTGCGGACGCCCACGACCTGCTGCAGATAGGCCGCCAGCGCGGTCGACAGGCGGTCGACGTCGGCATAGGTGAGCGTGCGGCCATACGAGTGGAACGCCGGGCGATCGGCGTAACGGTGCATCGCGTCGTCCAGCAGCGCGCCTACGGAAGGAAAGCGATCGGCATCGATCTCGGCGGGGATCGAGCCATACGACCCGGTCCAGTGTCTCTTCGTCATGTCTCACTCCACGGGGGACGGCGCGCCGGCCGCGCCGTTCGCACGACGGCCTGCACGCCGGAGAAGCGCGGACCATCGCCTGATCGGCGACTATCGCCCGCGCGGCGCACTTTGAAAATGATCCGGGCGGCCGAAAAGATGATCGAAACGGACATGCGGGGGTGCGACCTTGTCTAGACAACATCACGCGATGCCGTCACTCCGTCCTGCCTCAGCTGGCCCCACTATCGGTCCATCGGCATGAACACCATACGGGATCCGGCGATTCCTGTCGCCGGTCGTGCCTGATACGATCGCTTCGCTTCCGGTTCGCCAAGGCCAAACGTGCCGCGCGCCGCAGCCGATGCCGCCGATACACACCATCCGCACAACGGGTCACGCGCGCATCGTCACCTCGTCTCGTCGGTCGATCCCGCCACCAGACAATCAGGATTACTGCACACCTCACGCAGGTCGCAGCAACGTGCAGCGCCTGATCAGGAAACACGGCCAGTCCACTCAACGATCCTATCCCGCTCTCTCAAAGGTCAGTCGCCATGCCAGAACGCATCTCGTTTGGACAACTCCCCGCCCGGCTGCTCGACGTCGTGCTCAACGTCGAGGAATACGCGAACCACACCGGCCACGATTTCAAGCTCGTGGAACTGGTGCGCGCCCGCGTGTCGCAGCTCAACGGCTGCGCGTATTGTCTCGACCGCCATATCAAGGAAGGCATCCACGCGGGCGAAGATCCGCTGCGCTACAACCTGCTGCCGGTGTGGCACGAAACGCCCGCACTCTACAGCCCGAAGGAACAGGCCGCGCTGCGCTGGGCGGAAGCGCTGACGCTGATCAGCGAGCACGCGATCGACGACGCACTCGTCGACGCGACGCGTGCGCATTTCGATCGCGACGAGCTGGCCACGCTCACGCTGATCGTCGCGCAGATCAACACGTGGAACCGGCTCGCGAAGCCGTTCGCGTGGGAGGCCGGCGTGTTTCAGGCCGGTTGAAGCGGGTTGCAGGCGGTCGCGCCGGGTGGCGCCGGCGCGCGTATCAGGGTGAACCCTGTGGCGCTTGGGACCGATCCCGAGCAGAATTGCGTGCCGTAAACGATATCGATTCGGACGCAGGATGTTCCCATGCCGCGCAGTGCGCTCTTGACCCCGACGACCGCCCGCGCAGCCCGGCTGCCGGACGTCGAGACGACCCACGCGTTGCGCCAGCAGCGCTTCACCCCGGCCAAGCTGGCCGTGCTGCTCGACGTGGCGGCGCAAGCCGGCCTCGACCCGATCGCGGTGCTCGACGGCACCGGCCTCACGCCTGCCGCCGTCGCGGACCCGTTCACGCTCACGTCGCCGCTGCAATTCCTCACGGCCGCGCGCAATGCGGTCGGCCGCTACGACGGCTCCGATCTTGGCGTGCGCGTCGGCCATCGGCTGCACGTAACGAGCTACGGGATGTACGGCTACGCGATGCTGTGTTCGGAATCGCTCGCGCACGCGTTCGAATCGGCCGTCAAGTATCACCGGCTCGCGAACGGCATGCTCGCGATCCGCTGGGTCGAACAGGGCGACACCGCATCGTGGCAGTTTCCCGACCGGCACGAAGTCGCGCTGCCCGATCTCGACGAGCCGCTGTACCGCTTCCTGATCGACATGCAGTTCGCGCTGCACGTGACGATCATCAAGGACGTGATGGGCGCGTGGTGCGTGCCGGCACGCGCCCAGTTCGCCCAGCCGCAGCCGGCGCACGCGGCGCTGCTGGCCGATGCGCTCGAATGCCCGATCGCCTTCGACCAGTCGCATCATGTGCTCAGCTACCCGGCCGCGTGGCTCACGCGCGCGCCGCAGCTCGCGAATCCGATTACCGCCGCGCAGGTGTCGTCGCATTGCGCGAGCCTGCTCGATGAATTGCGCAGCCAGGCCGGCATCACGCGGCGCGTGTACCAGGAACTCACGCGCACGCCCGGGCAATTTCCGGACATCGACGCGATCGCGGACATCCTGTGCATCACGTCGCGCACGCTGCGCCGCAAGCTCGAAGCCGAAGGCACGTCGTACAGCGAACTGCTGGCGAGCGTGCGCAAGGCGCTCGCGATCGACTATCTCAGCACGACCACGCTCAGCACCGAAGACATCGCATTGGCGCTCGGCTTCAGCGACGCAGTGGGGTTTCGCCACGCGTTCAAGCGCTGGACCGGCGTGACGCCGAGCGACGTGCGACGCAAGCGCGGCGGTTGAGCGCGGGCATCGACGACGATCAGCGCCCGTCGCCGACCGCAGGCGTCGCTACCGCCAGCGCAAACTCGAACACCGCACCACGCCCCGCCCGGTCGACCAGCCGGATGCTGCTGCCGTTGAGCGCCAGCATCCGGTGCACGATCAACAGACCGAGCCCGCCGCTCGTCACCGCGCCGCCGCTCATCGGCCGCTGCGGCCGCTGGAACAGCCCTTCGCGCCGCGCCGCCGGAATCCCTTCGCCGGTGTCGGCCACGGTCACGAGCACGCGGTCGCCGCGCGGCTCCAGCGCGACCTCGACCTCGCCGTGCGCAGGCGTGTGCCGCAGCGCGTTGTCGAGCAGGTTGGTCAGCACGCGCTCGATCATTCCGAGATCGGCCGACACGACCGGCACGCGCGGCGGAATCCGCGCATGCAGCGCGACGCCGCGCGCCTGCGCCGTCAGCTCGAATTTCTGGAACACGTCCTGCACGAGATCGACGAGCGAGAACGGCTCGCGCTCGGCCTGCACGCCGCCCGATTCGAGCCGCGCGAGCTCGAACAGCGCCTGCGCGAGCCGGCCGACCTTCGCGCTCTGCGCGAGCGCGATCGACAGGTAGCGCCGCCGTTCGTTCTCGGCGAGCGTGTCCGACTTCAGCGACAGCGTCTCCAGGTAGCCGTGCAGCGACGTGAGCGGCGTGCGCAGGTCGTGCGAGATGTTCGTGATCAGTTCGCGCCGCTGCTGGTCCTGGCGCGTCAGCGCGCGCCACTGGTCGCCGATCCGGTCGGCCATCTGCGCGAACGCGGATTCGAGCACGACGATGTCGTCGCCGCGCCGGCCCGGCCGCGAGCGCGGCACCGGCGGCTGCGTGTCGGGCGTGCCGTTCGCGTCGAAGCGGCGCATCGCGTCCGTCAGCCGGCGCAGCGGGCGCGTGATGAAGCTGAACGCGGTGAGGCCCGCGATCAGGCCGAGCAGCGCGACCAGCGCCATCGACCACAGTGTCGTGCGCAGCACGTTGCCGGCGTC